>NZ_JBFTZL010000091.1:0-14101 GCF_056406825.1 Arthrobacter sp. P1_A5
CCGCACAGGCTGCATCGGCTCCGCCGGGCGGCGGCCAGGCCCAGAGCCACGGGCAGGGCGGCGGGCAGGGCTATGCGGGGTCCGGCCGCGGCTTTGCCGGGACCGCGCCCGGCGTTGCCCCCTTGCCGCCGTCGGCCGTACTCCCGTCCTTCAACCGCCCTGATCCCCGGGACCCCGTGGCCGCGATGGAGCGCCAGGCGCTCGAGGTCGCGCTGCAGGAACCCGGCATGCTCGAGGGCGAGACGTGGCAGCGCTTCTCGGAGGCGCGGTTCTCCACACCCGCCTACCTCGCCATCCACGAGGCCATCCGGGCCACCGGACTCGAGCTTTCGGGGGATCCGGTGCGCTGGGTCGAGCAGTTGCTGCAGGAGGTCCCCGAGCCCCTGCGCCCGCTCGTGTCCGAGCTCTCCGTGGTGCCCCTGCCGGCCAACACCCCCGAAGGCGTCCTGCGCTACTGCAAGGACATCCTCGCCCGCTTGTTCGAGCTCCAGATCACCCGGATCAAGGCCGAGAAGATGGGCCAGCTGCAGCGTCTGGACGCCTCGGCCGACCCGGAAGAATTCCAGCGGCTGAATCGCGAACTCATGCAACTTGAGATGCAGCGGCGGTCCCTGCGCTCGGACGCCTGAGCCGCCGAYTTCGTTTCCCGGGCTGGTGTTTGCTAGGCTTATACCCGCTTCATTCCTCCTTAGCTCAATTGGCAGAGCATTCGACTGTTAATCGAAGGGTTGCTGGTTCAAGTCCAGCAGKAGGAGCGCGCAGTCCCCGTTCCGGGTTCCGGAACGGGGACTTTTTTATACCCGGAGGGGGTATCTCGCGACTGGCAGGCGCTGGCCCCGTGGCCGATTTCCCTACCGGCAAAACCTTTGCTAATGTCGTACCTGCTTCATTCCTCCTTAGCTCAATTGGCAGAGCATTCGACTGTTAATCGAAGGGTTGCTGGTTCAAGTCCAGCAGGAGGAGCGGACAGGTCCCGCGGCCGGTGAAAACCAGCTGCGGGACCTTTTTTGTTTCCTCTTTTATTTCTTCGTCTTTGTTGCTCCGTCTATGGCCAGGGCTTTCTGCCGGGCAACGCAGTGGCGGGCGGTTCAGGTGGAGGTTCAGACGAAGTACATTTCCACCTGGAGGAAGCGCTGGGCCTCGGCGACCGCTGCCTGGAAGGCCTCCAGCTCCGTGGGGGACTTCCGAGGCTCCCGCGGGTGCCATTCATGCGGCGCCGAGTGCACCTGGGTGAAACCGCCGCCCGGGGGCGCATAGAAGATGCCGAACCGTTGCACCGGCCACTCCGGGGAAGATTCCGGTGCCACGAGGAGGGCGGAGTCATATGCGGGGTTGTACCACTGGGCAATTGGGCGGCGGCGGTCTTCGGTGAACAGGCCTGCGGCGAACAGGGCTGCCGACTGAGGACTGGTCTGAGCGCACAAGCGATCCCACCACAGTGGCAGGATTCCGGCGTCGGACCGCTGCCAAGTGGCCGGAAGGGGCTGGTGATCCTGCCTGTCGGGCATGAAATAACTTTATCGCCCGCCGCGGATGTCGAACAGGGCACAACGGGGGCGCGGGGCTGCAGGCAACGGACAGGGCTGCGTGGGCGGACGGGCGGGGCCATGGGCACAGGGCGCGGCCACGGTGTTCGCTGTACTGGGGCTGCGCGGGGGACATGCTCAGTGCTGGCGGGATGCCCCTGGGGACATGTCCAGTGGTGGTCCTGGCGGATGGACATAGTGCCAATATGTCCAGCCCCGGGCGCCAAGAATGGGCATGTCCCGTGGGGAGGCCGTGAAGAATGGGCATGTCCCGTGGGGAGGCCGTGAAGAATGGGCATGTCCCGCGGGGAGGACGCGATAAATGGGTATGTCCCCGGGGGAGGGCCCGGCTACTGAATCGGTGGCACCGTGCTGGGCCGAACAACCAGCCACAGTGCAGCGGCCGCCAGAAGGATGCAGACGGCCTGGACGGCGCCCATCGGGGTTGCGGAGCTGACGCCGAGCCAGCCGACCACCGGCGAGACCAGGCCAGCCATCAAGAAGGTCGCCGCGCCGAGCAGTGAAGCCGCGGTTCCGGCCTGGGCCCCGTGTTTGGCCAGGGCCAGGACCTGCACGGTGGGGAAGGTGAAACCGGCGCCCAGGATGTAGAACCACAGCGGCACCAGGACGCCCCACAGACCGAACCCCAGCTGGTCGAAGACGACAATCAGGACGGCCATGACGAACATCCAGGCCGTGGAACAAGCCAGGATCCACTGCGGCGGGACGCGCTTGATGAGCCGCGCGCTGGTCTGCACGCCTGCCACGATGCCCAGCGAGTTGATGCCAAAGAGCAGGCCGTACTGCTGGGGCGTGAACCCGTAGACGTTCTGGAACAGGAACGGCGAGGCGGAGAGGTAGGTGAAGAGGCCCGCGAAGTTCATCCCGCCCACGAGCAGAAGGCCTACGAAGATCCGGTCGGAGAACAGCACCTTATAACGCTGGCCCATGGTCATCCCGGTTTTGCCGCGCAGTTCCGGCGGCAGGGTCTCCCGGATCACGAAGAGGGCCGCGATGATGACGCAGGTCCCGTAGGCGGCCAGGAACAAGAAGATGCCGGGCCAGGGCATCAGCAACAGCAACTGGGAGCCGATGACCGGGGCGAGGATCGGGGCCAGCCCATTGACCAGGGCCATCCTTGCGAACATCCGCACCATCGCGTAGCCGCTGAACAAGTCACGGACCATGGCCATGGCCACTACACCGCCTCCGGCAGCCCCGACACCCATGAGGACACGGAAGAAACCCAGCGTGGCGATGTCCGTGGACTGCGCGGCGCCCAGGGATGCCGCGATGTGGACCGCCGTCGCCACAATCAGGGGCAGGCGCCGGCCGAACTTGTCGCTCAGCGGGCCCACCACCAGCTGTCCCAGCGCGAAACCTATGGTCGTCCCCGTGAGCGTCAGCTGCACCGCGGCCGCGGAGACGCCAAGGCTGTCTTCCAGGGCCGGGAATGCGGGCAAGTAGAGGTCGACCGTGAACGGCCCTAGGGCGGTCAAAGCGCCGAGCGTCAGGATGTAGAGGAATTTACGACGGCGGCTCAGGGAATCACCGGGATTGTGGGGTGTGCTCACAGAGGTCCATCCTAGGGCCCGCCGGGGTGGCCGGCCGGTGGCTGGGCGGGCGCGCCACACCTTGCCCGAAAAGGCCTCCCAAGAGCCTAAATGATAGTTTTGACACCGGGGTCTGTGCGAAGCTGTCCAGACCCGGCAAGCCCGCGCGAGCGGATCGACGGATGGCACCAGTTAGGCGGGACCGATGAGCGGACGTCACAGCGGCGGCACAGGCAGCGGGTTGCGGATTTCCGCGCTGCCGCAAACCCTGAAGATGATCTTCAAGCTGGCGCCCCGGCAACTCAGTGACGAGATTGCCCTGGCCAAGGCCGAAATCAAACGCAAGGGGACCCAGCTCGGCGTCGCCGGTGCCTTCTTCGCCGTCGCCCTTGTCTTTGTTGGACTCCTGGTGATCGGACTCTTCATTGCAGCGATCATGGGACTGGCCACCATCATGCCCGCGTGGCTCGCCGCCTTGTTGGTCTCTGCCGTCTGCCTGATTATCGCCGCGATCGGGGCGCTCATCGGGCAGAACAAGTTCAAGAAGCTCATGCCGCTGGTCCCCGAGGATACGATCCGGGGGCTTAAATACGATCTCGGCATCGCCAGGGAAGGCTCCGCCTTCGACGCCAGGATCCTGGATCCGAGCACCGAGCAGTACAAAGCAGCGAAGGCCGCCAAGGAAGCCGCCGCAGCCAAAGCGACGGCGGAAAAGGAAGCAAAGGCTGCCGCCAAGCCCGACTTCGGACCGCCGCCCACAGAGGCTGAACTCCGACGCCGGCTGGACCTGCGGCGCACGCACCTTACCGGCGTCCGCGACGACCTCGGCCGTGAACTCGATGTCAAGACCCAGACCCAAATCCTGCTGGCGGCCGCCCAGGTCCGGCTCCAGGACGGCAAGGAGCAGCTCAGCGACAAGATCGCAGGCTTCCGCGCCTCAGCCCGGTCCTCGGCGGGCTCGGCCACATCCGCTGACGGGCAGGGCCTGGCCGACACGATCAAGCGGCGCTGGAAGCCCCTGGCTGTGCTCGCCGCCTCTGGAGCCGCTCTCGCGGTCCTGGTGCGCAGGCTGATAAAGGGCTAGACAGATCCCTGAACCTAAACGCCAAACCGTTGCCGTCCACGGAAAGGGGGAATCGATGAAGTTCATCGGCGCCGGCGCCCGCCCCGGGCAGCCCCTCGTCCACCGCGACGCGGTCTTCACGGTTCCCAATGTCCTGACCGTGGTGCGCTTCCTTGGCGTTCCGTTATTCATCTGGCTTGTGCTCTCGGAGCACAAGTACGGCTACGGTGCCCTCGTGCTCGCGGTCATGGCCAGTACCGACTGGGTGGACGGCTACATTGCCCGCCGCTTCAATCAGATGTCCAACCTCGGACGGGTCATGGACCCGATTGCGGACAGGCTTTCCCTGATCGCCGTCGCCGTGACCCTCGTGATCGCAGGCGTCGTCGAGTGGTGGTATCTCGCCGCGCTGCTGGTCCCGGACGCGGTCCTGCTGGCTCTGTCAGTGTTCTATTTCCACGGCCACCCGGATCTGCCGGTGAGCCGCATCGGAAAGATCCGGACGGGCCTGCTGCTGGTGGGCACGCCGCTGCTGGTGCTCTCCAAGCTTCCGGTGCCCGCCGCGGACGTCTATGCCACGGTCGCGTGGATCTTCCTGGGATTGGGGCTCGTGGGGCACTGGATCGCGGCCTACAACTACGTCTGGGCGATCATCGGCAAGGGCAGGCAGCTTCGGGCGCTCGACGGCGGCTCCCGCTGATGGTCTGGGTTGCGGTTTTGCTTGCAGTCCTCGGCGCCTTCTGCCTGGCGTTTGGGGCACAGCGCCAGGGCAGTGCGGTCAAGGCCGATACCGGCGGCCTGGCGCTGAGCACCCACGGCCTGCTGCGGCTCGTGCGTAACCCGCGCTGGGTATTCGGGTTTCTTCTGCTGTGCGCCGGGATGGGAATGAACGCGATCGCCCTCGTCATGGCGCCCTTGACGGTGGTGCAGCCGATCGGCGCGATCGCACTGGTCATCACCACCGTGGTCAACACCAAGGACCAGGGCCTGAGCATGAACCGTGCAACTGTCGTGGCCATCTCGCTCTGCGTGACCGGCTCAGCGCTGTTCGTGCTGCTGGCCGTCACCGCCACGCAGGAGAATCACAACGTCAGCAGCGAGGACGAGCTGACAATCGTGCTGCTCCTGGCCATTGCGGTCGCGGCCTTTGGCACGCTCGCGGTCCTGTTCAGGCACCGCATGAGCGCCTTCGTCTACATCCTCGGCGCCGGCGTCCTGTTCGGCTTCGTGGCTGTGCTGACCCGCATCATCGGCAGGCATCTGCTCGATCCAAATGGACAGTTCCTGCTGAATGTGCCGTGGTACAGCGTCGTTGCAATCATTGCTGCAGGCGTTCTGGGATCGTGGTTTGTCCAAAACGCCTACTCCAGCGGACCGCCGGACCTCGTGATCGCCGGATTGACGGTGATCGACCCCATTGTGGGCATCGCGATTGGCATCGTGATTCTGGGAGAACTGCGTCCGGATGTCCAAGCCGTGACGGCTATTGCCATGGGGACGGCCGCATTGCTTGCTATCGTGGGAGTCATAGCCCTCTCCAGGCACCACCCGGAAGTCACCAAGCGCAAGAAGGACGCGCGGAAGGCAGCGGGCAGGTCCTAGGGCGTCAGTCCAGACTTCGGCTGCAGGCCCGGCGCGCCTGTGCCGACTGCCAGCCGGCCGCCATTGATCCAGCTGTCCGCACAGCGACCACCAGGAGCTCTTCACGTGACCACGTCCGACAACCAGCCCCCGCTGACCATCCTGATTGCCGCTGACACGTACCCGCCCCACGTCAACGGCGCCGCCCAGTTCGGTTACCGCCTGGCCAAGGGGATGACAGCCCGGGGTCACGATGTCCACGTCCTGGCGTGCCGCCCGGGCAAGGGCCCGAGCTACAGCGAGTTCAGCGACGAGGCCACCGTCCACCGCCTGCGCTCCCACTCGGTGCCCACGCACGAGTACTTCCGGGTCACCTTCCCCTGGGAGATCAAGAAGGAAATCGGGCTGTTGTTCGACCGCATCCAGCCGGACGTGGTGCACATCCAGAGCCACTACATGATCGGCGAGCACGTCCTGTACGAGGCCGTGAAGCGCGGCATCCGGGTGGTGGCGACGAACCACTTCATGCCCGAAAACCTGAACCCTTTCCTGCCGTTCCCGCAGTGGTTCAAAGACATTGTGGGCCGGATCTCCTGGCGGGACATGGGCAAGGTCATGGGCCAGGCCGACGTCGTGACCACACCCACGCCGCTTGCCGCCAAAGCCATGCACCAGCACGCCTTCCTCCGCCAGGTCCTGCCCCTTTCCAACGGCATCGACGCCGCAGCCTACGAGCTGCATCCCGACGAAACGGCGGAACGCCACGCCAGCCCCACAGTCCTCTTCGCCGGCCGGCTGGCGGAGGAGAAGCACGTGGACGTCCTGATCGATGCCGTCGCCAAGACGCCTAAGGAACTGGACATCCACGTCGAAATCGTCGGCGGCGGAGAAGTCCGCCCTGCCCTGGAGGCGCAGGTCGCCCGGCTCGGACTGAAGGACAGGGTCAGGTTCCTCGGCCTGGCCAGTGACGCCGAGCTTCGCAAGGCCTACATCACGGCCGATGTGTTCTGCATGCCCGGCACCGCAGAACTTCAGTCCCTCGTGACCCTGGAGGCGATGTCGGCGTCCACGCCAGTCCTGCTGGCCAACGCCATGGCGCTGCCGCACCTGGTCCGGGACGGGGAAAATGGCTATCTCTTTATCCCCAACGACAGCGACGACCTCGCCGCCAAGCTGACGCGCGTGTTCTCGCTGCCCGACCACGAGCTTGATGCGATGGGCAAGACCAGCCGCGAAATGGTGGAAAGCCACGGTATCGCGCGCACGCTGCAGACGTTTGAGGACATCTACCGGGGCGCGAGCTACGACGACCTGGTCCTCTAGGGGCGCCGTCTGGCAGAACGGCGTCCACTCCGAACGCTTCAAGCTCCAGGGCGCCCAGTCCAACAGCATCCAAGTCAGTTGCAGCAGGCCGCCTGCCGGTGACGGCATGCACGTGTGATGCGTCTACTATTGCTAGAGTATTTTTGCCCGGAACCAATCCGGCCCGCGTGGGCCAGGTCTGGCTCCGGGCGCAGGGGGCTATAGCTCAGCTGGTTAGAGCGCGGGACTCATAATCCTAAGGTCCTCGGTTCAAGTCCGAGTAGCCCTACATTCATTTCTGCGGCAGCCTCCTCATCCGGGGTCCGCAACCACGGGAGCCGTGGCTGACGTCCGACGTCGGCCGCGGCTCCCTTTTTGTCGGGTTTGTCGGGTTTGTCGGGTTTTCATTGGGCCGGCACTTGCAGGCGTCCCGACACTGCGATAAGTTACTGATGAGTAACATATCGCCGGCGCGAAGCCCGCGCCCTTTGGTCCCCGCTGATCGAGTGAAGGAACATCATGTCCAAAGCTGCCATCGACATCCACAACCTGCCCTACGCCGATGGCGATTTCTTTGCGTTCGAGCAGTTGCTCAGCGCCAAGGAGCAGGACAGGCTGGCCGAAGTCCGTGAATTCCTTACCCGCGAAGTCCGGCCGATCGCCGTCGATTTCTGGAATCGCGGGGAGTTCCCCATGGACTTGATCCCGAAGCTCGCCGAAATCGACCTGGTCAGCCCCGTCCGGAGGCAGGGCTACTCGAATCTCTTCGCAGGCATCCTGCACGCGGAAGCCACCCGCGCCGACACGTCAATCGCGACGTTCATGGGCGTCCACGACGGGCTCTTCACCGGCTCCATCGAAGCCCTTGCCTCCCAGGAGCAGCAGGATGCGTGGCTTCCCGAGATCTACTCGCTCAAGAAGATCGGCGCGTTCGGCCTCACCGAGCCCCTGGGCGGCTCCGACGTCGCCGGCGGTACGCGCACCACGGCACGGCGCGACGGCGATAACTGGATCCTCAATGGAGCCAAGCGCTGGATCGGCAACGCGACTTTCTCCGACTGGGTGGTCATCTACGCCCGCGATGTTGACGACAACCAGGTCAAAGGGTTCCTCGTGGACACCAAGGCCGAGGGATACAGTGCCGTGAAAATTGAGAACAAGATCTCGCTGCGCACGGTCCAGAACGCTGACATCACGCTCGACAACGTTGTGGTGCCGGAGTTCTTCAAGCTCGCCAACGCCAACAGCTTCCGCGACACGAACAAGGTCCTGAAAGTCACCCGCCTGGCCGTGGCCTGGCAAGCGGTGGGCCAGCAGCTCGCGGCCTTCGACGTAGCCCGGCGCTACGCCGTGGAACGCAGCCAGTTCGGCCGTCCGATTGCCTCTTTCCAGCTGATCCAGCACCAGCTCGTACAGATCCTCGGCAATGCGGTGAGCTCCATGGGCATGATGGTGAGGCTTTCCCAGCTGGAGGACGCGGGGGAGGCGAAGGACGAGCAGTCCGCCCTGGCCAAGGCGTTCACCACCGCGCGGATGCGCGAAAGCGTGGCCCTGGGCCGGAGCATCCTCGGCGGGAATGGGATCGTGACGGACTTCGAGATGGCCAAAGTCTTTGCGGACGCCGAAGCCATCTACTCCTACGAGGGCACGCATGAAATCAACACCCTCGTCACCGGCCGGGCGATCACGGGCATATCAGCGATCGTCTGACGGGCGCCAAACGCCCGCCGCGGCTGCCCGCGGGCGTCAACGGACGATCCGCGCTTCAAAGCCAAACGCCCGCCGCGGCTGCCCGCGGGCGTCAACGGACGAGCAGCGCATCAAAGACGGCGCCAAATGCTGCATCACGGACCCGGATTCAGGGGCGGGAGCAGAACGGAAGGCCGAAGGTCCATCACGAATGCCAGCGGATTGACGTAGTCTTCGCCGCGGCRGACGCCCCAGTGGAGGCAGGGCGGGGCCGGGCCGCAGTGGCCGGTCTGTACCTGCCCCAGGACATCGCCCTCCGCCACGGCGGACCCCGCCCTCAGTGAACTCGCCACCGGCTCGAAACTGCTGCGCAGCCCGTTGCCGTGATCGATCGTGATGACCGGCCGGTCCACCACCGTCCCGACAAAGCTCACCGTCCCGGCGGCGGGCGACTTGAGCGGGGCGCCATCGAAGGGCGCCTCAAGGTCGACGCCGCGGTGACCGCTGAGCCACGGCTTGGCCGGGGGATCGAAGGCGCGGAGCACCGCCGGCCGCGGGCTCAGCGGCCAGCTCCAGGCAGACGGAGGGACCGGCCCCGCCCTCGGGGAGGCCCGACCGGAGGAATTCGCAGCCCGGGCGGCAATGGCGGAGTAGCCGGCGTCTGTGGGGCCGGAGCGGGCGGCGGCGTCGTCTGTGGGGCCGGAGCGGACGGCGTCTGTGGCGTCGGAGGTGGAGGCATGGGCAGCGGCAGCGATATCGGCGTCGGCGGTGATGGGGGGCGGCGCCAGGAACGTTGCCAGGAACAATGCCGCCAGGAACAATGCCGCCAGGGGCTGTGCTGCCAAGAGCAATGCCCGCAGGCCAAGTGGGAGCTTCATGGCCCTAGCCTGCCAAGGCGGCACCCCGGGCGGAATCTCCCGCCATGGATATGTGGATAAGGTGCCCGCCGGCCCCCGCCAAAGCCCCGGAACCCCGTGCCGTTGCCGCGGCAAAACCGTCCGTCTGGGCGGGGCCGCTGTAGTACACTTGGTGGAGCAGTTTGCTGTGCCCTCACGCTTGTAAGTCGCGATACTTCGTGATTGCCGAAGCCGGCACGCCTCATTCAGGGGTGCGGGGGAGCAGCAGCTGACTACGCGTATCCAGCCCTCCTCAAAAGAAGCCTGAAACTTCCGATGCGGAGGACTGCGCCTCCTGCGGTCCGTTCCACATGGCATGTCCATATGGCGCGGATGGGAAGCGCGGTGGATGCCAGGAGCAACGCCCGCCCCGGGCGAATGCTAAACAACCGTCAACTATTGGCAGGGTAAGAGGGCCATGGGCTCTCTCATGAATGACCTGCCGGAAGGAGCGTCGGCATGCCCGTCGTAACTATGCGCCAGCTGCTTGACAGCGGCGTCCACTTTGGACACCAGACCCGCCGTTGGAACCCGAAGATGAAGCGCTTCATCTTCACGGAGCGCAACGGTATCTACATCATTGACCTGCAGCAGTCGCTGTCCTACATCGACCGTGCCTACGAGTTCGTGAAGGCCACCGTTGCACACGGCGGCACCGTTCTCTTCGTCGGCACCAAGAAGCAGGCGCAGGAATCCATCGCCGAGCAGGCCACCCGCGTTGGCCAGCCGTACGTCAACCAGCGTYGGCTCGGCGGTATGCTGACCAACTTCCAGACGGTCTCCAAGCGCATCCAGCGCATGAAGGAACTCGAAGAGATCGACTTCGACGACGTCGCCGGTTCGGCTTACACCAAGAAGGAACTGCTGCTCCTTCGCCGCGAACTCACCAAGCTGGAAACCAACCTCGGTGGTATCCGCAACCTGACCAAGGCGCCGTCCGCGCTGTGGATCGTTGACACCAAGAAGGAACACCTTGCTGTCGACGAGGCCAAGAAGCTGAACATCCCGGTTGTGGCCATCCTGGACACCAACTGCGATCCCGACGAAGTCGACTTCCCGATCCCGGGTAACGACGACGCCATCCGCTCCGTCAACCTGCTGACCCGCGTTGTCGCCGACGCCGTTGCTGAGGGCCTCATCGCCCGTAACCAGCGCGCCACCGGCACCACGGAAGCTCCGGAAGAGCCGCTGGCCGAGTGGGAGCGCGAGCTCCTCGAAGGCAACAAGGCTGAAGCTGCTGCAGCGCCGGCCGCTGAGGCTGCACCGGCTGCTGAAGAAGCACCGGCCGCCGAAGCTGCTCCGGCCGCCGAAGCTGCTGAAGAAGCACCGGCTGCTGAAGAAGCACCGGCCGCCGACGAAGCCAAGTAGTCAGACAAGTAAATCTGGATCTCCCCACATGCGCTCAGCTGCATAGGGGGTACCGACAGGATGGCCGCTCACTCGGTGAGCAGCCGTCCTGTCGGTCCGTACACCACATAAATTTCTAGACAGAGGGGTTCACATGGCGAACTACACTGCCGCTGATATCAAGGCTCTGCGCGAGCGCACTGGCGCCGGCATGATGGATGTCAAGAAGGCTCTTGACGAAGCCAACGGTGACGCCGAGAAGGCCATCGAAATCATCCGCATCAAGGGCCTGAAAGGCGCTACCAAGCGCGAAGGCCGCTCCACCGCCGAAGGCCTGGTTGCCGCCAAGGTCGCCAACGGCGTCGGCGTGATGATCGAAGTCAACTGCGAGACCGACTTCGTCGCGAAGGCTGACAAGTTCATCCAGCTGGCCGACAAGGTCCTGGCTGTGGCCGTTGAGTCCGGCGCTGCCGACCTTGAGACCCTGCTCGCCACCGAGGTCGACGGCAAGCCGCTGTCCGAGGTCGTCATCGAAGAGGGCGCCGTTCTGGGCGAGAAGGTTGTTGTCCGCCGCATCTCCCGCATCGAGGGCGCCACGGTCGACGCTTACCTGCACAAGACCTCCAAGGACCTCCCGGCCCAGGTCGGCGTGCTGTTCGCTGTTGACGGCGAAGGCGAAGCGGCTGCCACCGCAGCCCACGACGTCGCCGTTCACGTCGCCGCCATGGCTCCGAACTACCTCACCCGTGAGGACGTTCCGGCCGATCTCGTCGAGTCCGAGCGCCGCATCGCCGAGGAAACGGCCAAGGCCGAGGGCAAGCCCGAAGCTGCGATGACCAAGATTGTCGAAGGCCGCGTTACCGGCTTCTACAAGGGCGAGGTCCTCGTTGACCAGGCATTCGCCAAGGATGCCAAGAAGTCTGTCGCACAGGTCCTCGAAGAAGCCGGCGTCAAGGCAACTGCCTTCACGCGCTTCCGCGTCGGTTCCTAGTCAGACTGGCCAGACACCAGTCAGGCACTAGCCAGACACGCTAAGGGGGTGGTCACCACGGTGGCCACCCCTTTTGCATGCACCCGTGAGGCACCGTTTCCGGTCACGGCCGGAATGCCTCCTTGGGCGCCCAGCACGATAACCTAACTCAGAGTTCACCAACGGGAAGGCACCATGGAAACCGTCACCACTTCAGCCCAGCCAAAGAAGAACAGGCGCCGCGTCCTCTTGAAGCTCTCCGGCGAGGTCTTCGGCGGTGGGAAACTGGGCGTCGACCCGGATACCGTCCGCGGCGTGGCCAAGCAGATCGCCGCCGCAGTTCCCGATGTGGAGGTGGCAATCGTCGTCGGCGGAGGCAACTTCTTCCGCGGCGCCGAACTGTCCCAGAGCGGCATGGACCGCTCCCGCGCCGACTATATGGGCATGCTCGGAACCGTCATGAACTGCCTCGCGCTCCAGGACTTCCTTGAGCAAGCCGGGGTGGAAACGCGCGTGCAGAGCGCCATCACCATGGGCCAGGTTGCCGAGGCCTACATCCCCCGCCGCGCCATCCGCCACATGGAAAAGGGCCGGGTTGTCATCTTCGGCGCCGGCGCCGGCCTGCCGTACTTCTCCACTGACACCGTGGCCGCCCAGCGTGCCATGGAGGTCCACGCCGACGTCGTCCTGATGGCCAAGAGCGGCGTCGACGGCGTCTACACCGCCGACCCGAAGAAGGACCCGACGGCGGAGAAACTGCACCGCCTCAGCTACGACGACGCCCTCCGCCGCGACATCCGCGTGATGGACCAGACCGCGATGACCATGTGCAAGGACAACAACCTCACAATGGTGGTCTTCGGCATGGAAGGCGAGGGTAACGTCACCCGCGCCATCCGGGGCGAAGACCTGGGCACCGTCGTCACCCCCTAGCAACGGCTAGGATGTTTTCAGGACCTTTCCGCCGCCAGGCGGAAGACAAAAGCGCCGGCGGAATACGGCAGGCGCACAAAGAAGACGTGCCGCGCCCCGGCCCCCGGGACGCACCAATTTCTGAGGAGAGACCGTGATCGAAGAAACCTTGCTCGAAGCCGGGGACAAGATGGACAAGGCAGTTGAGGTAGCCAAGGAAGACTTCGCCTCGATCCGGACCGGCCGCGCGACTCCTGGCCTGTACAACAAGGTCATCGTCGAGTACTACGGCACGCCGACGCCGCTGCAGCAGCTGGCCTCCTTCGCGGTCCCGGATGCCCGCACCATCCTCGTCACCCCGTACGACAAGACGGCCCTGCGCGACATCGAACGTGCCCTCAGCGACTCGGAGGTCGGCGCCAACCCGTCCAACGACGGCAACGTCATCCGGATCACCATTCCCGAGCTGACGTCCGAACGGCGCAAGGAATACGTCAAGATCGTCAAGTCCAAGGGTGAGGACGCGAAGGTGTCCATCCGCAACATCCGCCGCAAAGCCAAGGAAACGCTGGACAAGCTCGTCAAGGACGGCGACGCCGGCGAAGACGAAGGCGCGCGCGGTGAGAAGGAACTCGACGCCATGACCAAGGCACACGTGGACGGGATCGACGAGCTGCTCAAGCGCAAGGAAGCTGAGCTGCTCGAGGTCTGATGAATCAGGCACAGGAGGCCTCCGGGCCGCGCGCCCGGAGGCGGGGGAAGCAGCGCGAGAACCCAACGCCCAAAGCGGGCCGGAACCTGCCCGCCGCCACCGTGGTGGGCGTTGGCATGCTGGTATGCGTCCTGGGCGGCCTGCTGTTCCTCCCGCTGGGCTTCGTCCTGGTGACCGCCACCTTTGCGATCTTCGGCGTCTGGGAGATCTTCCGTGCGCTGGAGGCCGCAGGCACCCGCCTGCCGATCGTGCCGGTGATGGTCGGCACGGTCGCCATGCCAATCGCCGCCTACTTCGGCGGCCTCGAAAGCCTGCTCTTCGCCATGCTTGTCAGCAGCGTGGCGGTGCTGTTGTGGCGGACCCTGGAGGGCGCCGCCGGTTCGGCGCGGAGCATTTTCGCAGGGGTCTTCACCCTGTCCTGGGTGCCGTTCCTGATCAGCTTTGCGGCGCTGCTGCTGCACACCGCCGACGGCGAGACGCCGGTAGGCCTGTGGCCTGACGGGGTGATTCCGGCGGGTGCGTGGGAAATCGCGACCCTGCTGCTCCTGGT
>NZ_JBFTZL010000092.1:0-14087 GCF_056406825.1 Arthrobacter sp. P1_A5
GCACCGGAATCCCCTGGTTCATCCCGCCACCCCACCTCGACCCAGCCCGGACACCCCGACGGAACAGCTACTTCCGCCTGGAGTGACCCCGTCGCCTGGACTGAAGCTCGCCTCGACTGACTCGGTGGGACCCCCGAAATCAGCGCCCTACGTCGCCGGGCTCCCTGCACCGGGCCGAAAGTCCCAAGCATGCGCGCCCGGTCGGGCCTAGGGTGGAGGCATGGACCAGCGCAGTCTGATGCTGCGGGCAGTAAAGACGCTCCACACCCTTGCCTGGCTCGTGATCGAGGCCTGTATGGCTTACGTCCTGTACGCCGGCATCACGGGCCGAAATGACCGGAAAACGAGGGCTGCCGCCGTCGTGGTTGCCAGCGAATCGCTGATTTTTGCGGGCACCGGCTTCCAATGCCCGCTGACCGTCGTCGCGAAAAATCTTGGCGACGGCTCTGGCTCCGTCACGGACATTTACCTGCCGCGGTGGTTAGCGAATATCCTGCCCGGGCTCCACGTCCCCCTCATCCTCGTCGCCGTGCTGCTGCATTGGCGGAATTGGCGGAAACAGACGGTGCGCGACAGCGAGCGGCGGCTTTTGCTCGGGCGCTAGTGCGCGCCCGCCTCACACCTTCGCCCTGCCGCCGATTAACCGTGGTCCCTCCGGCGGGGCCTTTACGCGGATGCCCCGAAAGCCCGGCGGACCGTCCGGGAGTTGCCCGGATTGCGGGTAATCTAAGAGAGTTCCGGAGCCGGCACGGTCGCTCCGGAGCAGTTCATGGCAGGCAGCAAAAGGCGAGGTTGATGGTCCACATCTGGAACGATCTGTCCGAGGTCCCGGCGGACTTTGGTCCTTCGGTTGTCACGTTCGGCAATTTCGACGGCGTGCACCGCGGCCACCAGCAGGTGCTGTCGCAGCTGATCCGTACCGCCCGGTTGAACCACGCACGCGCCGTCGCCATCACCTTCGACCCGCACCCCGCGCAGGTACACCGCCCGGAATCGGCTCCCGAACTGATCATGGGGCTGGAGGACAAGCTCGTGGCTCTTGGAGAGCTCGGCCTCGATGCCGTGCTGGTGATGAAGTACTCGATGGAGCTCGCCAGCCTCACTCCCGAGGAATTCGTCGCGACTGTGCTGGTCGACAGCCTCAAGGCCAGCCACGTGGTGGTCGGCCACGACGCCCGGTTTGGCCGCGGCAATTCCGGCGACCTCGCCACCATGCAGGAGCTGGGCAAGAAGCTCGGGTTCGAGGTGCTGGTCATCAGCGAATTCGGCTCAGAGGGCTTTCCCATCCACGACGACGACGGCACGGACCGCCGCTGTTCGTCCACGTGGGTGCGCGAGGCCCTGCGCGCGGGCGACGTCGCCACCGCCGCTGCCGTCCTCGGCAGGCCGCACCGGATGCGCGGCGAGGTGGTGCACGGTGCCGCACGCGGCCGCGACCTCGGGTTCCCCACCGCGAACCTCTCCTCGACGGCCACCGGGTACATCCCCGCGGACGGCATCTACGCCGGCTGGCTCGTGGACCAGGCAGGCACGCGCTGGCCCGCCGCCATCTCCGTGGGCTCGAACCCGACGTTCGACGGCGTGAGCCGTCAGGTCGAGGCCCACGTGATCGACCGCCCGGAAGAGTCTCCCGACGACTTCGATCTGTACGACCAGACAGTTGTGGTGGAATTTGTCGCCAGGCTCCGCGGCATGGTGGCGTACCGTGGGGCTGAAGCTTTGGTGGAGCAGATGCGCCTGGACGTCGTCCAGGCCCACGACCTCCTGTTCGCCCACTAAAAACCCGGCCGGATCGGCGTCGGCCCCCGCGCGGACAATGTTCTGATTCACTGGAGCGCGCTGATTCACAGCCACTTGGCAAGGAAGGCAAGACACGTGACCATCGAGAAAAACACGAGGGAACTGGACCAGGACATTGTCCGGGATTTCAGTGCGCGGATGAGCTACGCGTCGTACCTGCAGTTGCCCACCCTGCTCAGCGCCCAGCAGCCGGTCAGCACCCCGGAACACCACGACGAGATGCTGTTCATCATCCAGCACCAGACCACGGAGCTGTGGCTGAAGCTGGTATTGCACGAGCTTCGCAGCGCCGCCGCGTGGCTGCGGTCGGACGACCTCGGGTCCGCCCTGAAGGCGATCGCCCGCGTCAAGCACATTCAGAAGACGCTCACCGAGCAATGGTCCGTGCTGGCCACCCTGACGCCCACCGAGTACTCCCAGTTCCGCGGCTTCCTCGGCAATTCGTCCGGATTCCAGTCCAGCCAGTACCGTGCGGTGGAGTTCCTCCTCGGCAACAAGAACGCCAAGATGCTTCCGGTGTTCGAATCGGACCCCGAGGCCCACGAGATGCTGCGCGAACTGCTCGAAGCCCCCAGCATCTACGACGATTTCCTCGCCTATCTCAAGCGCCAGGGCTTTGACGTCCCTGACTCCCTGCTGGAGCGCGACGTCACCAAGGCCCACGAGTTCTGCCCCGAACTGGTCCCGGTGTTCAAGTACATCTACGAGAACGCCGCCGACAACTGGGGCGCATACGAGGCCTGCGAGGAACTTGTGGACCTTGAGGACAACTTCCAGCTGTGGCGTTTCCGCCACCTGCGCACCGTCCAGCGGACCATCGGCATGAAGGCCGGCACCGGCGGATCCAGCGGCGCCGCGTTCCTGCAGAAGGCCCTCGAACTGACCTTCTTCCCCGAGCTCTTCGCCGTGCGGACGGAGATCGGCCAGTGAGCATCTCCGCCAACACCGAATCGACGGACAGCCTGTGGCAGCGCGCCCTTGAGCTCGACGCCGCGGATCCGCTGGCCGGCTACCGCGACCACTTCGTCGGCACGGACACGGACCTGTCCTACCTGGACGGCAACTCCCTGGGCCGTCCGCTCAAGCGGACCGTCACCGACATCAGCAGCTTCATCCAGGACCGCTGGGGCGGCCGCCTGATCCGGGGCTGGGACGAGGAATGGCTCGAACTGCCCGAGAAGATCGGCGACCAGCTCGGCCGCGCCGTGCTCGGCGCGGCGCCGGGGCAGACGATCATTGCCGATTCCACCACCGTGGTGCTGTACAAGCTCATCCGCGCCGCGCTGGCAGCCGTCACTGATCCGGCCCGGACCGAGATCGTCCTGGACACGGATAATTTCCCCACGGACCGCTACCTGGTGGAGGGAATCGCACGTGAAGAAGGCCTGACCCTTCGCTGGATCGACGCCGATCCCGCCTCCGGCGTCACCGTCGAGCAGGTGCGGGACGCCACCGGCCCGGCCACCGCCGTCGTGGTCCTGAGCCAGATCGCCTACCGCTCCGGCTTCCTCGCGGACCTGCCGGGCATCACCGCGGCAATCCACGACGCCGGCGCCCTGGTGGTGTGGGACCTGTGCCACTCCGCCGGGTCTGTAGAGATCGCTTTGGACGACGCCGACGTCGACTTCGCGGCAGGCTGCACCTACAAATATCTGAACGGGGGACCGGGCTCGCCCGCATTCGCCTACATCAACGCACGGCACCTGGCCGGGCTGCAGCAGCCCATCTGGGGCTGGATGGGGCGCAGGGACGCGTTCGAGATGGGTCCTGGCTACGAGGCCGCCCCCGGCATCCGCGGCTTCCTTAGCGGCACTCCGGCGATCTTCGGGATGCTCGCCATGCGCGGCACCCTGGACCTGATCGAGGAGGCGGGGATGGCGTCACTGCGGGAGAAGTCACGGCTGCTGACCGCTTATGCCCTCGAACTTTACGACGCCTGGCTGGCGCCGGCCGGCGTGCAGCTGTCCACCCCGCGGGCGGCGGAACTGCGCGGCAGCCACGTGACGATCGACCACCCGGCCTTCCGTGAAATGACGGCCACATTGTGGGACCAAGACGTGATTCCCGATTTCCGCGCCCCGCAGGGCCTCCGGATCGGGCTCTCGCCGCTCAGCACATCCTTCGCGGAGCTTTACCGGGGCGTCGCCGCTATTCGCGAACTTCTCGCAGCCCAGGAAAGTGGAAAACCGCAACCGCCGCAGGCAGCTGGCGCGCCGGCAGAGTCGGCGGCCGCGCCCGGCGGTTTCGACAAGACCGCGGACGTGCCACTAAACTGAACGTTGGATCCGGCTGCAGTCCGTGGCGGCTGGCTCCTGTTGTGTACGGAATGCCCGGCTTCGGCGGGGGGATTCCGGGACGGCACCCCCGGCAGTGACTTACTGATTCGGGCCTCACGGCACATCTCTAGGAGTTATTGTGGCACTTGAAGCCGCTGTAAAGCAGTCCATCATCAAGGATTTCGCAACGTCCGAGGGCGACACCGGTTCGCCGGAGGTCCAGGTTGCAGTCCTGACTCAGCGGATCAAGGATCTCACTGAGCACATGAAGGAGCACAAGCACGATTACCACACCCAGCGCGGTCTGCTGGCCATGGTTGGTCGTCGCAAGCGCATGCTCACCTACCTCAAGAACACTGACATCACCCGCTACCGTAAGCTCATCGAGCGCCTCGGCCTGCGTCGCTAGTCAGCTTTAAGGGGCGGCCCCTTCCGGACCGGAAAGGGCCGCCTTCTTCAGGAAAAAACTAAACAGGAGGATCAACCGCATCACGCATTCGCGGTCCTCGGTAGTGATCCCCGGGAACGGCCTCAAGGAATGAGGCCCGGCCCGTGGGTCTCGATCGATGACCGGGTGCAGTGCAGGCCAGTAGACAGATGCTGGACTGGGTTGATGCGGCTGGGCTCCGTGAACCAAGAAACGGAGGTGACTCTCTATGGAGGGTCCCGAAATCCAGTTCTCAGAAGCAATCATTGACAATGGCCGCTTCGGCAAGCGTGTAATCCGCTTTGAAACCGGCCGCCTTGCCAAGCAGGCAGCCGGCGCAGCGATGGTCTACATCGATGAAGAGACCGCGCTGCTGTCCGCAACCACCGCCGGCAAGCACCCGCGTGAAGGTTTCGACTTCTTCCCGCTGACCGTCGACGTCGAAGAGCGTATGTACGCCGCCGGCCGCATCCCGGGCTCGTTCTTCCGCCGCGAAGGCCGTCCCTCCACGGAAGCCATCCTGGCCTGCCGCCTCATGGACCGCCCGCTGCGCCCCGCGTTCGTCAAGGGCCTGCGCAACGAAGTCCAGATCGTCGTCACCGTGCTGTCCATCAACCCGGACGAGCTCTACGACGTCGTCGCGATCAACGCGTCCTCGATGTCCACCCAGCTTTCCGGCCTGCCCTTCTCCGGCCCGATCGGCGGCGTCCGCGTTGCCCTCGTTGCCGACGAGAACGGCTCGCAGTGGGTTGCGTTCCCGAAGCACTCCCAGCTCGAGAACGCCGTCTTCAACATGGTCGTCGCCGGCCGCATCGCCGGTGACGACGTCGCCATCATGATGGTTGAAGCCGAAGCCACCGACAACTCCTGGAACCTCATCAAGGAACAGGGCGCCACCGCCCCGACCGAAGAGGTTGTCTCCGAGGGCCTCGAGGCTGCCAAGCCGTTCATCAAGGCCCTCTGCGAAGCACAGTCCGACCTGGCAGCCCGCGCCGCCAAGCCGACCGTCGAGTTCCCGGTCTTCCTGGACTACCAGGACGACGTCTACGCCGCCGTGGAGTCCGCTGCCGCCGAGAAGCTGGCCGCTGTCTTCCAGATCGCCGACAAGCAGGAACGCGACACCGCGTCCGACGAGCTCAAGGACGAGGTCACTTCTTCCCTGGCCGGCCAGTTCGAAGGCCGCGAGAAGGAGCTGTCCGCAGCCTTCCGCTCCGTCACCAAGCAGGTTGTGCGCCAGCGCATCCTCAAGGACCAGATCCGCATCGACGGCCGCGGCCTGACGGACATCCGCCAGCTCACCGCCGAGGTTGAGGTTCTGCCCCGCGTCCACGGCTCGGCCATCTTCGAACGCGGCGAGACCCAGATCATGGGTGTCACCACGCTGAACATGCTCAAGATGGAACAGCAGATCGACTCGCTGTCTCCCGTGACGCGCAAGCGCTACATGCACAACTACAACTTCCCGCCGTACTCCACCGGCGAGACCGGCCGCGTCGGTTCCCCGAAGCGCCGCGAAATCGGCCACGGTGCCCTCGCAGAGCGCGCCATCATGCCGGTGCTGCCGTCCCGCGAGGAATTCCCCTACGCCATCCGCCAGGTGTCTGAGGCTCTCAGCTCCAACGGTTCGACGTCGATGGGTTCCGTCTGCGCCTCCACGCTGTCCCTGCTGAACGCAGGCGTGCCGCTGAAGGCTGCTGTTGCCGGTATCGCCATGGGCCTGGTCTCCGACCAGGTCGACGGCCAGACCCGTTACGCCGCCCTGACCGATATCCTCGGCGCCGAAGATGCCTTCGGTGACATGGACTTCAAGGTTGCCGGTACCTCCGAGTTCGTCACGGCCATCCAGCTGGACACGAAGCTCGACGGCATCCCGGCCTCGGTTCTGGCCGCCGCCCTGAAGCAGGCCCGCGAAGCCCGCCTGCACATCCTGGACGTCCTGAACTCCGCGATCGACACCCCGGACGAGCTCTCCGAGTTCGCGCCGCGCGTCATCGCGGTCAAGATCCCGGTTGACAAGATCGGCGAGGTCATCGGCCCGAAGGGCAAGATGATCAACCAGATCCAGGAAGACACCGGAGCCGACATCTCGATCGAGGACGACGGAACTGTCTACATTGGCGCCACCAACGGCCCGTCTGCCGACGCAGCACGGTCCGCGATCAACGCCATCGCCAACCCGCAGATCCCGGAAATCGGTGAGCGCTACCTGGGCACGGTCGTCAAGACCACCACCTTCGGCGCCTTCGTTTCCCTGACCCCGGGCAAGGACGGCCTCCTGCACATCTCCGAGCTGCGCAAGATCGCCGGCGGCAAGCGCGTGGACAACGTCGACGACGTCGTCTCCGTGGGCCAGAAGATCCAGGTGGAAATCACCAAGATCGACGATCGCGGAAAGCTGTCCCTCTCGCCCGTAGTGGCTGAGGAGGCTGGCGCGGAAAACGCTGACGACGCCGAGGTCTCCGCGGACGCCGCAGAGTAGTCTCTCCTGAGTCAAAAAGCGGGGCCGGTGGATCAACCACCGGCCCCGCTGCTGTTAAAGGTAGGATGGCAGGCAGATTTGGCATGTGTTCAATGAAAGGCCTTGATGACTGTCGTCCCCCTGCCGCTAGAGCAGAACCAGCACGCTGACACCCTGATCCACGGCGCCGACGGCGGCTCCGAGGTGCGACGCTCGGTCCTGCCCGGCGGCGTCCGCGTCCTCACCGAAGCGATGCCGGGCCAGCGCTCTGCCACGATCGGTTTCTGGGTCGGCGTCGGCTCCCGCGACGAGGCTCCCGGCCAGCACGGCTCAACGCACTTCCTGGAGCACCTGCTCTTCAAGGGCACCAAGCGCCGCACCGCGCTGGAGATCGCCTCGGCCTTCGACGAGGTCGGCGGGGAATCCAATGCGGCCACCGCGAAGGAGAGCACCTGCTACTTCGCCCGCGTGCTGGACACGGACCTTCCCATGGCGATCGACGTCATCGCGGACATGATCACCGGCGCGGTCCTGGACCCGCAGGAGATGGAGCAGGAGCGGGACGTCATCCTCGAGGAAATCGCCATGGACAGCGACGATCCCACCGACGTCGCGCACGAGAACTTCGTGGCCGCCGTGCTGGGAACGCACCCGCTGGGCCGCCCCATCGGCGGCACGCCGGCAGCCATCCGGGCCGTGGCGCGCGACTCGGTGTGGGACCACTACCGCCGCTACTACCGTCCCGACGAGCTCGTGGTCACCGCGGCCGGCGGCCTGGACCACGACGTCGTCTGCGGGCTCGTGGTGGATGCCCTGCACTCCGCCGGCTGGAACCTTGAGGCCGCGGCCGCCCCCGTGCAGCGCCGCTCCACCGAACGTGCATCGATCACCGGCACGGCCGGCCTGCATGTGGTCAAGAGGCAGGTGGAGCAGGCCAACATCATTATGGGTTGCCCGTCGCTGGTCGCCACCGACGGCCGCCGCTTTGTGATGAGTGTGCTCAACGCCGTCCTCGGCGGCGGCATGTCCTCCCGCCTCTTCCAGGAGGTCCGGGAAAAGCGCGGACTCGTCTACTCGACCTACTCTTTCGCCTCCTCCTACGCCGATGCCGGCTATTTCGGCATGTACGCCGGATGCACCCCGTCGAAGGTCCGTCAGGTCATTGATCTGCTGGGCGGTGAACTGGACAAGCTGGCTGCCGACGGCATCTCAGACGAGGAGCTCCGCAAGGCGGAGGGGCAGCTGTGCGGCGGAATCGTGCTGGCGCTGGAGGACACCGGTTCCCGGATGTCCCGGCTGGGCCGCGCGGAACTGGTGTCCGGCGAGTACCAGGACATCGATGAGACCCTCCGCCAGATCAAGGCCGTCACAGCCGCGGAGGTCCAGGAGCTCGCCCGTGAGCTCGCGGCAGCCCCGCGGACCGTCACGGTGGTCGGGCCGTTCGAGGAAACCGAGACGTTCGGGCTCCTGGCCTAGACATTCCAACTGGCACGGCGTCATGATAGTGGCGGGGTCACTCGGGAGGAACTCCGTATGGGAGAAACTGTGGACCGGCCGCTGCCAGGTAGTGCATGCGAGGCGCTTGAGGCTTTCCTGGGCCATTGGACGGGAACCACGCACTGGGAGGCAACCGCGTGGGGTCCGGCGCGCACCGCGGACACCGAGATTATCTTTTCCCGGGCAGCCGCCGGGCTTGCGGTCACCCAGAGCTACCGGCACACGGATGCGGACGGGACCCGGTCCGAGGGCCACGGTGTCTTCACGACGGACCCGGACCATCCCGAGGCCTTCTGGTACCACGTCAACAGCTTGGGGTTGCCGCCCGAGGGACCCGCGCGCGCCAGCATGGAAGGCGGCACCTTGACCGTGGAACGCCGGAGTGACCGCGGCACCGCACGGCACACCTTCCGGGTGGACGACGGTGAACTGACTCACGCCGCCGGTCTCCGCCTGGGCAGGGCGAGTGACTTCACGCCCTTCATGACCACCGTGTGCCGTCGCGTCGCTGAGGGCGCCTCCGTCCCGGTGTGAGGTCTCAGGATGCGGCTTCGAGGATCCGGGTCTTTGGAGCCCCTTGTAGGGCCGGGGCGGCGTCGGCGGAGTTCCAGACCTTCGCCTGAAGATTGGCCAACAAGGCTTCCGCTTGCTCGCGTTGGTCGAAGTCCAACTCGACCACCACATAGTGCGGGTCGTCCACCGGGCGGCTGATCCGGTACGCAGTGACACCAGACGCCGCCCGGTTCACCGGATCGCGGTCGAAGGCGGTCTTCCACATGCCAAAATCCTTGATCCTGTGCTCAATCTGCAGTGTGAACATGGCGCTCTCCTGATTGTTTGTCGCCTGCCGCGGGGTAGTCCACACTCTAGGACCGGTCCGGTCCACGCGATAGCCCGCCAGTGCCGGGCCCAGCTGTGCTGTGCCTACCCGCCGGCGAACGGCGGCAGCACGTCGACGACGTCGGCGGGCTTGAGCGCCGCGGCATGGTCCCGCACGGCAACTTCGTTGAGCAGGAAGCTGGAGCGGGACAGGATGCGGGCCAGCGGCGGCGTACCGGCCGGCGGTTCGGGGCGCTCGACGGCGAGGATCGCCTCGAGCAGCGAGGCGAGGGTGTCGCCGTCGGCGAGGTCGTAGCGTTCTTCATCCACGCCGGCGGCAGCGCGTGCGGCAGCGAAGTAGCGTACATTCACGAAAAAATCAGCCTCCGATGGCGCTCATGCTGCGGTCCGGCTGGACGAAGTCGGGCGCGTCGAGGCCCACATGGTCCATGCCGTGGGCCTTGGGCTTGATCCACATGGCATCCTGCCAGCGTTCGGCGAGCTGTTCGTCGCTGGCACCCTCGCGCAGCAGCCCCAGCAGATCCACTTCCTCGCGTGAGAACAGGCAGCTCATGATCTTGCCCTCGGCGGTGATGCGCGTCCGGCGGCAGTCCGAGCAGAACGGCTCCGTGACGGAGGCGATGATGCCCACAGTGCCGAGCAGAGGGCCGGTGGCGCGGTCGGTGCCGGGAACCCGGGCCCGGACTTCGAAGCGTTCCGCCGGGGCGCCGTCGCGGTCCCGCGGGTCGGAACTGAGCACGTAGTCGACCGAGAGCAGTTCGCGGATCTCCGCGGCGGTGATCATGTTCCGCCGGGTCCAGCCGTGGTCCGCGTCGAGCGGCATCTGTTCGATGAAGCGCAGTTCATAGCCGCGGTCCAGTGCCCAGGCCAGGAGGGTCGGTGACTCGGCGTCGTTGATCCCGCGCATGAGTACAGCGTTGAGCTTGACCGGGCCCAGGCCTGCGGCCCAGGCGGCGTCGACGCCGGCGAGGACCCTGTCCAGGAAGGGCCGGCGGGTCAGCTTGGTAAAGGTTTCTTCATGCAGGGAGTCGAGCGAGACGTTGATTCTGGTCAGTCCCGCGGCTTTGAGTCCGGCGGCCTTCTTGTCCAGGCCGACGGCGTTGGTGGTCATCGAGATTGGCAGGTCGGGGTGGGCCTGGCGGAGCGCGGCGATGATCTGCAGCAGGTCCGCGCGCACCAGGGGCTCGCCGCCGGTCAGCCGCAGTTCGCGCACGCCGAGCATGTCGACGCCGATCCGTACGATCCGGACGATTTCCTCCGCGGACATCACCGCCTGTTTGGACAGCCATTCCAGGCCCTCGGCCGGCATGCAATAGGTGCAACGCAGATTGCACTTGTCCGTCAGTGAGAGGCGCATGTCCGTGGCACGGCGGCCGTAGCGATCCACGAGCCCGGCAGTCAGGCCCTCCGGACGCCCGGGCAGCGCGGCTGCAGCAGGCATTACCGCTCCGGGACTGCCTGCCGCGCGGGGCTGGGGCATACCCAGTTGAACTGTCATAGAGTCAGGCTACGCCACCTCGCGGCCCACGTCACAGCCGCATGACGGCACGGATATTACAGATTCGGGAACGATGTCCCGCGGGGGTCCGGAGCCCTGCCCGGACCGTGGCGGCGAACCTATGCTGGAAGCGTGAACAAGACCCAGCCGGCCCCGGACGCAACGGAGTACCGGCGCATCCTTCTCGTCGAGGACGAACCGACCATCGCCGGAGTGGTCCGGGACTACCTCGTCCAGGCGGGATACCAGGTGGTCCTCGCAGCCGACGGGTTCACGGCCCTGCGCCTTGCGGCCGAACGCCGCCCGGACCTCGTCCTGCTGGACCGGATGCTGCCGGGCCTGGACGGTGTGGAAGTCTGCCGCCGGCTCCGTGCCGCACACAGTGTCCCGGTCATCATGCTCACTGCCCTCGGAACGGAAGACGACCGGATCCTCGGCCTGGAAGCCGGCGCGGACGACTACGTCACCAAGCCGTTCTCGCCCCGCGAGCTGGTGCTGCGGGTCCGGTCGGTCCTGCGCAGGAGCATTCCCGAATTCAGCCCGGAGCCCTCCGTCGAAGTAGGCGGTTTCGACCTCAACCCGGCCGCCCGCACCGTCTCACGCCACGGCACGCCCCTGGCGCTGACGGCCCGGGAGTTCGACCTGCTGGCCTTCATGCTCCGCCGTCCCCGGCAGGTCTTCAGCCGCGAGGAACTCATGAAGGCGGTCTGGGGCTGGGACTACGGGGACCTGTCCACTGTCACGGTGCACGTCCGGAGGCTGCGGGAGAAGATCGAGGACGACCCCACCCGCCCCTCCGTCCTGAAAACGGTCTGGGGCGTGGGGTACCGGCTGGACCCCAGCGATGAGGAGTCCGCCGATGCAGACCTCTGAACTCCTGACCATCATCGGCTGGGCCGTGGCCTGGGGAGCCTTGATCGGGGCCGCGTCGCTGCTCATCCTGAAATCCCTGCGCCGGGCCTCGTTCGCGGTCCAGATCTGTGTGGTGGTGCTCGCCGCCGTGGCGGTCCTGACGGCCGGAATGGTCAGCGCCTTCAACGCCATGTTCATCTCGGCCCGGGACCTCGAAGTGATGTGGTACGTCCTGGCCGTGGCGTCCGCCGTGGCTGTTTCGATCGCGCTCGTGCTCGGAGCGAGGGTCTCGCGGAACGCCAAGGCGCTGGTCGAGGCTGCCCGGAGCATCGGCCGCGGCGAGAGCCCCGGGATCCAGTCCCCGGTGATGAGCCACGAACTTGCCGCCCTCGCCGCCGAGCTCGAATCCAGCAGCCGGATGCTGGAGGCCTCCCGGCAGCGTGAGGCTGCGGTAGAGAACGCCCGCCGCGAACTGGTCAGCTGGATCTCCCACGACCTGCGGACGCCGCTGGCGAGCATGCGCGCCATGACCGAGGCCCTGGAAGACGGGATGGCCGCGGATGTTCCCGGCTATTACCGCAAACTCATCGCGCAGACCGACCTCATGGCCGGCATGGTCAACGACCTCCTGGAATTGTCGAAGATCCATGCCGGAACGATGCGGCTCAAGGCCGAGCCGTTGGACCTGTACGACCTCGCCAGCGACGCCATTGCCGACCTCGCCGCGCTGGCGGAGCAGCACGGCATTACGCTCGACGGCGGCGGCCAACGGGAAAGCCTGGCCCTCGCCGACGGCCCCTCGATGGGACGTGCCATCCGGAACGTCGTGCTCAACGCGATCGTCCACAGCAGACCCGGCTCCAGGGTCACCGTGGAAGTCGGCCGGGACGGTGACCGGGCCGTCGTCGCGGTCACCGACGGCTGCGGCGGAATCCCGGAAGCGGACCTCCCGCATGTGTTCGAAACCGGCTGGCAGAAGGACCCGGCGCGGCGGCAGGCCGGCCGTTGGGCCGCCCCGGACGACGGACTGGACGGTATGGCCCCTGATGGCGCGGCCCCGGGCGACGGCTTCCGGGTGCCCGGGCCGGATGAGCCGGCGGGCGTCATGCGCTACAGCGGCGCCGGCCTTGGCCTGAGCATCGTCGCCGGAATCGTCAGCGCCCATCAAGGCACCGTCACCGTGGAGAACGTCGACGGCGGATGTCGGTTCTCGCTGCTGCTCCCCGGCCAGGGAGCAGCCGGCCAGGAGCCGGGTGGCAGCCACGGCACTTCTGCCGGGGGAGCATCAGCCCCGGCAGCAGCAGCCCAGGGCACACACAACAGGATTCCGCGCGACGCGGTAGAGGAAGAACTCCGGACGGGACGGGCACAGTGAGCAGCGGCGTCGGCTTTGACGGGCAGGGGAAGGAAACCGGCGGCACACTCGCCGGCAGGGAACAGCAGCATCCGGAACCGGGAGTCCGGCAGCGGCAGTCCCGGGACCTGTGGGCCGCCGGGGCCGGACTGGTGGCCGTGGGGGCGGCGGTGGTCCTCGGTGAACTCACGGCCAGCCTGGTGAGCCCCACGGTGTCTCCGGTGACGGCCGTCGGCGGGGTCGTGATCGACACCGTCCCGCCGGGCGTCAAGGAGTGGGCCATTTCCTTGTTCGGCACGGCGGACAAGGTGGCGCTGCTAGGCGGCATGGCACTGGTCATCGCCGCGCTCGCGGCGCTCTCCGGAGTCCTCGAAGTGCGGCGCCGTTTCGCCGGGGTGATTCTCATCGCGGTGTTCGGCGCGGTAGGGCTCGTGGCCGTGCTGAGCCGGGCCGACCTGACCGCCAACGCCATCCCCGTCCCGGTGCTGGTGGCACTGGTGGGGATCGCGCTGTTGCGGTGGCTCATCCGGAAACTGTTGGAGTGGCAACCCGATGCCGGCCGGCGGGCGGCGGTGGCGTCCGGCCCGTCGGAAACACCACCGGTTGAGCCGGCCCCGCAGGACGCCCCTGCCGCGGCGCGTGCAGATGCCACAGCCAACGACGCCGGGCCCGCCCGGCGCCGGTTCCTGTTGGCGCTGGGCGGGACAGCCGCGGTTGCCGCCGTCGCCGGTGTGCTCGCCTCCACCCTCAGGGGAGCTGCCGCCGTCGTCAGCGAAGTGCGCAGCAAGCTGGTCCTCCCCGTGCCCGCCGCTCCCGCGCCGCCCATCCCGGCCGGCGCCGAGATCCGGCTGGACGGGCTGGGCCCGCTCGTAACGCCGAACAGGGATTTCTACCGGATCGACACCGCCCTGCGCGTTCCCCTGGTGGACCCGGCGGAATGGACGCTGAAAGTCACGGGCCTGGTGGAACGGGAGATTGAGCTCGACTACGCCACCCTCCTGGCCAAACCCCTGACGGAACGGCACGTGACCATCGCCTGCGTCTCCAACGAGGTCGGCGGGGACCTGATCGGCAATGCCCGCTGG
>NZ_JBFTZL010000093.1:0-14003 GCF_056406825.1 Arthrobacter sp. P1_A5
TTTCGGGTCTTGGCCGGCAGACCGGCCTTTACTTTTGCACGCCCGGCACGGGGCGCCTTCACTTCCTCAGGAAATGAACTGCGGCGTGCGCACGCAATCCAGCTTTCAGGAGCCCAATGAACGCCGTCCAGAGGTTCATCAGAAGCAGAGTGCTTTTGCTGACCGCGTCCATTTTGATCGTGGCCATGTGCCTGTCCGTGCTCGTCCAGGGTCAGTCCCAGGCGGCGCTGAGCAGGACCGTGGACCAAAACTCCCGGGGGCTCTATGACGTCCTGGTGCAGGCCAAGGCGAAGGATAACGGCGGCCTGATGCAGCCCGACATCGCCACCGGCCAGGGCGGCATCAGCTTCGAGCAGCTGGATTCGATCCGCAAGCTCACCGGCACCTCTGTGGCCGCACCCATCAGCCTGGTCTCGCGCGTGACGCAGAACCTGGAGTCGCCGCGGCTGGACGCCACCGACTACCTGGGCTTCAACGCGG
The DNA here is from genome assembly GCF_056406825.1 of Arthrobacter sp. P1_A5. NCBI lineage: Bacteria > Bacillati > Actinomycetota > Actinomycetes > Micrococcales > Micrococcaceae > Arthrobacter > Arthrobacter sp. P1_A5. The sequence goes on from NZ_JBFTZL010000093.1 coordinate 481, forward strand.
GCCTCGCGGGCACCTCCGGCGACCCGACCGCCACGGATCCGAGCAAGTGGCCGGCCGCGGAATCGGTACTGAGCGACACGCCGAAGAAATACCGCCTCACGGCCAGTGCCGTCAGCTCCGACGGCCACTCCGACCAGACCCTGTTCAAGACCACGGCCGAGGGCTCCCTCGGCAAGGCGAAGCTGGTCGAGGAACAGGTTGAGGGCGGCAAGAACGTCCGCATCCAGGGCCCGGAGGGCGAGACCGGCATCAAGTTMCCCACCCCGGCCGGCGGCTCCGAGCACAACCTCTTCAACCTCTCCGTTTCCCTGCCGATGGCTCCGCAGGTGACCGAGTCCGTCGTCGCCGTCGACCCCGTCTCCGAACGCGCGCTGCTCGGCACGGCCGGTGACTTCCTGTCCCCGCTGGAGAAAGCCCCGCCCGCGGACGCACGCAACGCCGGCGCGATCGGCCGGCACTTCGAGAGCCTCTTCACCAACGGCATCAGCATGGATGAACTCAAGGAAGGCCCAGACTTCCTCGGCGTCAAGCTCAAGTACTGGGCACCGCTGATGACCCAGTACCAGCAGGCCAAGCGCGACGGCCAGCTCACCGACGATTCGCAGGCCATCCCGCTGATCGTGCGCTCGGGCACCGCCCTGGACCTGAAGTACTCGGTCAAAATCGAGGAAATCGACGACTCCGGCAACGTCACCAAGGACGTCGGCACCGTGACCCGCTCGCTGGACAAGGACTACCTGCCGTTCGTTTCCAAGTCCCCGTTCGCCCTCGCCTGGCCCGGGTCCAAGGATCTCTCCCAGCTCATGGGTGACACCGGATCCTTCAGCCAAGGCCTCTACAACCCGGCCACCTGGACCACCAACTTCGCCGCCGCCCCGGCGTATAAGGACGGCGAAACCGCCGCCAACGGCGCCGTTGACAAGAGCGCCACGCCCGGTGACTGGGTCACCGTGAACCGGCTGCCGGACAAGGCCGCCAACGGCGAAGCCGTCGACCAGACCCAGCGCGAGCCGGTAGACGAGCGCTCCTACCGCCAGAACCTCGAAACCGGCAAGAAGCTGGCCACGCCGCTGGCCATGGTCTACGGCACCTTCGACGCCGCGAACGTCAAGGAAGCTGCCGGCGACGTCAACCGGCTGCCCCTGGGCGGCTATGACCCCGCGCCGTTCACCCTGACCAAAGACGCGTCGGGCAAGGACGTCAACACCGAACTCAAGCCCTCGCTGAGCGCCACGGGGCTGGTCAGCCAGTCCGCCGGAGCCATCACGGACTACTACGGCCTCGCCGCCGCCCGCGGCTACGATGCGAACGCCAACGTGATCGACGCCGTCCGGGTCCGCGCCAAGGTTCCGGGCAGCTGGAAGCAGGCACAGCCCGAGGTGGAGAAGCTCGCCAACGAGATCCGCGACATGGGCCTGCAGGCCACCGTGGTGGCCGGTTCGGCCCGCGAAGACGCCAGCATCGCCGTTCCCGGCTACTCCAAGGACGACGCCGGCAAGGAATCGCCGCTGGGCACCGTGCAGCAGTCGTGGGTCCGCCAGGACGCCGCGGACGCCGTGTCCGGCTCGCTGACCGCCACGAACCTGACCCTGCTGTTCCTGACCCTCTGCGGTGCTGCCCTCCTGACCGGAGCCTCCACCGTCAGCTACATCCGCAAACGGCGCAGCGAGGCCGGTACTTTGCGCGCCATGGGCTGGACCCAGCGCAAGATCCGTTCCTGGGTGCTGGCCGAATTCGGCGTCGGCGCCGCGCTGCTTGCCGTCGTCGGTGTCGTCCTGAGCCTGATCAGCTGGAGCACCGCCACCGCGGTGGTCTCGGCGTCGGTCCTGGTGCTGTACGCCGGTGCCGCGTTCGTCGCGGCGCAGCAGCTGCGCCACCGCGACGTCGTGGACCAGGAGCCGCAACACGATGAACGGCTCATGGCGGTCGATTCCCCGCTGACCTTCGCCAACCGGCAGCTGAGCACCAACAAGTTCAACACCATCTCACTGGCTGTTGCCGTCGGTGTCTTCGCCGCGGCCGTCGGCGGACTCGTCGCCCTGCTGATCGATATTCCGCGGGCCGCCGGCGCCAGCGCCCTCAGCGGGCTGGCCGCGGCGAGCATCGCCCTGCCCAGCATCATCTTGGGCGTGTCCGGTGTTGCCGTCGGGCTGCTGCTGACCATGGTCACCGGCCGCTTCGAGCTGCAGGCCAAGCGCCAGTACCTCGGCACGCTGCGGGCCATGGGCTGGAACCCGGACATGCTGGGCCAGGTGCGCTTCTTTGAAAACGCCATGGTGGGAACCGTCGCGCTGCCGCTGGGTGTTGTGGGCGCCCTCGGCATCGGCCTCCTCCTGGCACCCTACGCCGCGCTGTGGGCCGCAATTGCCGGTCTCGTAGCTGTACTTTGCTGGATTCCGATTGCAACGAAAGTGGTCCAATGACTAACGAGCTGAACCTTGACCGGGAGGCACACGACCGGATGACCGCCAGCACCCGTCGCGGTGCGCACAAGACCCGCGCCAACACGATCGTGAAGGCCACGGACCACGCCACCCCGCTGGAACTGAGCAACATCACCATCCATTACGGCGGCGGYAAGGGCGGTGCCGAGGCCGTCAACGTCGTGGACGACTTCAACATKACTCTGCATGCCGGCGAAATGCACTGCGTCGCGGGCCGCTCCGGCTCGGGCAAGACCAGCATCCTGACCGTCGGCGCGGGACTGACCCTGCCGACGTCGGGCCGGGTGTTCTGGGAAGGTGACTCGCTCGAGACCATGGGCGACGACGAGATCGCCGACCGCCGCCGGGCCCTGATCGGCTACGTCGACCAGGGCGGTGCCCTGATCGACGGGATGAGCGCGCTCGAGAACGTCCTGCTGCCGGCCGTGCCGGACGGCGAGGTCGAGAAGCGCCGCGACATGGCGAAGGACCTCCTGGACCTCGTGGGCCTGGGCCGGCGCATGCGCCACCGCCCGGCGCAGCTTTCCGGCGGTGAACGCCAGCGCGTCGCAATCGCCCGGGCGCTCATTCTCGGCACCCGCGTCCTGGTGGTCGACGAGCCCACGGCCAGCCTGGACCGTGCCGCGGCCAACCGCATCATCAGCATCCTCAAGGACACCACCTCGGACGGCATTGCCGTGCTGGTGGCTTCACATGACCACGAACTGGTCCGCCAGAGCGATACCCTCACAGAACTGATCTAGATTTAGACCGTGACTTCAACTGATCAGACCCCGTTCTACATCACCACGGCCATCACGTACCCCAACGGGGTGCCGCACATCGGCCATGCGTACGAGTACATCGCCACCGATGCGATGGCCCGGTTCAAGCGCCTGGACGGGTACGACGTCTTCTTCCTGACCGGCACTGACGAGCACGGCATGAAGATCGCCCAGACCGCCGAGAAGGAAGGCGTCACGCCCAAGGAACTGGTGGACCGGAACGCCGAGATCTACAAGGCGGCGCACGCGGCCCTCGGGGTTTCCTACGACCGTTTCATCCGCACCACGGATGCCGACCACTACGCGGCGTCGCAGGCCATCTGGAAGAAGATGGAAGCCAACGGGGACATCTACCTGTCCAAGTACGAAGGCTGGTATTCGGTCCGCGACGAGGCGTTCTACGTCGAGGACGAGACCGTGGTCAAGGACGACGGGATCCGCTACTCGCGCGAATCCGACACCGAGGTCACCTGGACGGCCGAGGAGAGCTACTTCTTCCGGCTCTCCGCCTATCAGGACAAACTGCTGGCGCTCTACCAGGCCCACCCGGAATTCGGCGCCCCGCAGTCCCGCTTCAACGAGGTCATCAGCTTCGTCCGGCGCGGTCTGGAGGATCTCTCCATCAGCCGCACCACGTTCGACTGGGGCGTTCCCGTGCCCGGCAACGACAAGCACGTCATGTACGTGTGGGTCGATGCGCTGACCAACTACCTCACCGGGGTCGGCTACCCGGACGTCGACTCGGACTCCTTTAAGAAGTTCTGGCCGGCCGACGTGCACGTGATCGGCAAGGACATCTCCCGCTTCCACGCCATCTACTGGCCGGCGTTCCTCATGAGCGCCGGACTGGAGCTGCCGAAGCGGATCATGATCCACGGCTTCCTGCAGAACAACGGCGTCAAGATGTCCAAGTCGCTGGGCAACGTGGTGGCCCCCTCGGACTTCGTGGCCCAGTACGGCCTGGACCAGGTCCGCTACTTCTTCCTGCGCGAGGTCCCCTTCGGCGCGGACGGCAACTACAACCACGAGGCAATCGTGGGCCGGATGAATTCCGACCTCGCCAACAACTTCGGCAACCTGGCCCAGCGGTCGCTGTCCATGGTGGCCAAGAACTGCGAGGGCCGCGTGCCCGCGCCCGGCGCATTTTCCGCCGAGGACACCGCGATTCTGGCCCAGGCCAACGGACTGCTGGACGCCGCCCGGGCCGCGTTCGAGAAGCAGGAGTTCAGCCGCGCACTGGAGGCCATCTGGGCTGTCCTGGGGGACACCAACGCCTACTTCGCCGAGCAGGCCCCGTGGGTGCTGCGCAAGACCGACGTCGAACGCATGRRCACGGTGCTCTACGTGACGCTCGAGGTGCTGCGGATCGTCGCGATCCTGGCCCAGCCGGTCATGCCGGTGGCGACGGCGGCGATCCTGCACACGCTCGGCCAGCCCGAGGGCGGGGCGCGCCAGTTCTCGGCCCTGGGCACTCCGATCGCCGCCGGCACGGAACTGCCCGCCCCGGCCCCGGTGTTCCCGAAGTACGAGGAACCCRCCGAAGCCTGAGCCCCCCACCCGGACGCTCCCGCAGATCCGGCGGCGTTTCGAGTGACGCTCCCGCACTTCCGTTTCGGAAGTGCGGGAGCGTTTCGTCTTTTCCTGCCGAAAGTGAGGGAGCGCCCGTAGGGGTGGCCGAATAGTGAGACAACTTGACCAGAATGTGGATCACTTGGCTACCCTGAAAATATGAGCGCATCCACGATTGATCTGGCAGTCATCCCGGGCGACGGCATCGGCCCGGAGGTCACCGCCGAAGCCCTGAAGGTCCTTGAAAAGGCCGCGGCCGCAGAAGGGATCGTGCTCCAGCAGACCCACTACAAGCTGGGTGCGGAGCACTGGCTCGCGACGGGGGAGACCCTGCCCGCGGCCACCCTCGCCGACCTCCGCACGCGCGACGCCATCTTGTTCGGCGCCGTCGGCGCGGCCCCCGGCGACACCCGGATCCCCTCCGGCATCATCGAGCGCGAGCTCCTGCTGAAGCTGCGCTTCAGCCTGGACCACTTCGTCAACCTGCGGCCCTCCCGCCTGTACGCCGGCGTCGGCAGCCCGCTCGCGAACCCCGGCGAGATCGACTTCGTCGTCGTCCGCGAAGGCACCGAGGGCCCCTACGTGGGGAACGGCGGCACGCTGCGCGCGGGCACCCCCCACGAGGTGGCCACCGAGGTGTCCCTGAACACCGCCCACGGCGTGGAGCGCGTGGTCCGCGACGCGTTCCGCCGGGCCAACGACCGCCCCCGCAAGAAGCTCACCCTGGTGCACAAGCACAACGTCTTGGTCTTCGCCGGCCAGCTCTGGAAGCGCACGGTCGAGGCCGTCGCCCAGGAGTTCCCCGACGTCACGCACGACTACCTCCACGTCGACGCCGCCACGATTTTCATGGTCACCGATCCGGCCCGCTTCGACGTGATTGTCACCGACAACCTGTTCGGCGACATCATCACCGACCTCGCGGCGGCCGTGACCGGCGGGATCGGCCTCGCCGCCTCCGGCAACCTCAACATGGACCGCACAGCGCCGTCCATGTTCGAACCGGTCCACGGGTCCGCCCCGGATATCGCCGGCCAGCAGAAGGCCGACCCCACCGCGGCCATCCTCTCCGCGGCGCTCCTGCTCGACCACCTCGGTTTCGCCGGCGCCGCCCGGAAGATCGAGGCGGCCGTCACGGCCGACGTTGAAGCCCGCGACGGCGCCGTCCGCACCACCAGCGCGATCGGCGACGCCATCGCGGCGGCGCTTTAGGCCCGGGCTGCATTTCCTGGACTGCAGGCGACTGCGGACACCGCAAAACCGTGCTGCCAACGGGCGTAAGCTTGTTTCGAATCACCAATATGCTGCCGTGGTCCGAGGGTGAACCACGTTCCCACACCAGGCAGCCGATCGTGGAGGAACCATGACTCAGACTGCCCATGGCGTCGAATTCACCCAGCACCTGTCGGAGACCCCGAAGTCTGCTGAAGAGCGTGCCGCCATCCTGGCAAACCCGGGATTCGGCGACTATTTCACCGACCACACCGCGATTGTGGACTACAGCGTCGACGCCGCCGGCAACGGCGGCTGGCACGACGCGCGCGTTGAGCCCTACGGCCCGATTTCCCTGGACCCGTCCGCCGCCGTGCTGCACTACGGCCAGGAGATCTTCGAGGGCCTCAAGGCCTACCGCCACGCCGACGGCTCGGTCTGGACGTTCCGGCCCGAGGCCAACGCCGCCCGGCTGAACAAGTCCGCCCGGCGCCTGGCCCTGCCCGAACTCCCGGAAGAATACTTCCTCGGCGCCATCCGCGAGCTCGTCGCGGCAGACAAGGACTGGGTCCCCGCCGGCGACGGCGAAGCCCTGTACCTGCGGCCCTTCATGATCGCCACCGAGGCGTTCCTGGGCGTGCGGGCAGCGCGCGAGGTCTCCTTCCGCGTGATCGCCTCCCCGGCCGGCAACTACTTCGGCGGCGAACTCAAGCCCGTCTCCATCTGGATCTCGCGCGAATACGCCCGCGCCGGCCGCGGCGGAACAGGCGCCGCCAAGTGCGGCGGCAACTACGCTGCCTCGCTGATCGCCCAGCAGGAGGCCGAGGCCAACGGCTGCAAGCAGGTTCTCTTCCTGGACCAGTTCAACGACAACGCCGTCGAGGAACTCGGCGGCATGAACGTCTTCTTCGTCATGAAGGACGGCTCGCTCGTCACACCCGCGCTCTCCGGCACCATCCTGGAGGGGATCACCCGGATGTCCGTGATCCAGGTGGCCCGGGACATGGGCCGGGAAGTCACCGAACGCAAGATCACCCTGGACGAGTGGCGCGACGGTGTTGCCTCCGGAGACATTGCCGAGGTCTTCGCCTGCGGCACCGCCGCGGTCATCACCCCCATCGGTGTGCTCAAGGACGCCACCGAGTTCATCGGTTCCGAGGACGCCAAGGCGGGGGAGACCACCCTGGCCATCCGCGCCCAGCTGCTCGGGATCCAGACCGGCACCGTGGAGGACACCCACGGCTGGCTGACCCGGCTGGCATAGCCACAGAACGTCTAAGTGCTCGACGGCGGTCCCCACCTTCGGGTGATGGCCGCCGTCGGCGTCTGTGGTCCCGGGCTGAAGCCATCGACGCCCGATTCAATGCAAGGATGGGTCCGTGACCTCCGAGACATCCCGCGGCATTGTCCGCAGCAGTGAGCTGACCCGGTTCCGCCTCGCCCCGAATCCGGGCCCCATGAGCCTGGACGGAACCAACTCCTATCTCATTGCCGTCCAGGGGCCGGCGGCCAGGGTCGCCGTCGACCCCGGGCCCCTCGACGAGCCGCACCTGCAGGCGCTGGCCGGCGAGGGACCGGTCGAACTCATCCTGATCACGCACCGGCACGCGGACCACACCGCGGCCGCCGAGCGGTTTTCGGCCTTGACGGGCGCACCGGTCCGGGCCGCGGACCCCGCCCACTGCCACGGCGCACCCCCGCTGCAGGACGGCGAAACCATCCGGGCGGCCGGAACTGACATCCGGGTTCTGGCGACGCCGGGCCACACCTCGGATTCGCTGTGCTTCCACCTGCCGCAGGACGGCCCGCACGGCTCCGTGCTGACCGGGGACACGATTCTGGGCTCCGGAACCACGGTGCTGGACTACCCCGACGGCACCCTCCGGGACTACCTCGACTCGCTGGACCGGCTCGAACGCCTCGGGCCGGCCACGGTGCTGCCGGCCCACGGCCCGGTGCTGCCGGCCCTGGACGCCGTCGCCCGCGCCTACCGGGACCACCGGCGCGGCCGGCTCGAACAGGTCCGGGCAGCCCTCGCGGCACTGGGCGCCGACGCCGATGTCCGAGCCGTCACGGACGCCGTGTACGCCGACGTCGACCCCTCCGTCCGCCGCGCCGCGGAGCTCTCCGTCGCCGCGCAGCTGGACTACCTGCGCACCGAGGGGACGGTAGGCTAGGAACCATGCGTATCGCCCGGTTTGTAGTCGATTCTGATCCCCTCTACGGCATCGTGGAAGGTGAGCCCGGCAGTGAGGAAGTCACTGTCATCAAGGGCGACCCCTTCTTCCACGGCGTGGAACGAACCCCCGTGAAGCACAAGCTGGAGGACGTACGCCTGCTGGCGCCGATCATCCCCCGCAGCAAGGTGATCGGGGTTGGCCGCAACTTCGCGGAGCACGCCCGGGAGCTCGGCAACGAGGTCCCGGCGCAGCCCCTGCTGTTCCTCAAGCCCAACACGTCCGTGATCGGGCCCAACGATCCCATTGTCCTGCCGGAGTTCTCCGAGGACGTCTCCTTCGAGGCCGAGCTGTGCGTCGTCATTGGCCGGATCTGCAAGGACGTGCCCGAGGACCGGGTCGATGATGTGATCTTCGGCTACACCTGCGGCAACGACCTCACCGCCCGCGACGTCCAGAAGACGGACCTGCAGTGGGCCCGGGCCAAGGGCTTCGACACCTCGGCCCCGCTCGGGCCGTGGATCGAGACCGAGCTCGACACCGAGGACCTGCAGATCCAGGGCCGGCTCAATGGCGAACTGCGCCAGGACGGCAGCACGAACCAGATGATCCGCGGCGTCCGGGAGCTCGTCTCCATCGTCTCGCAGGCCTTCACCCTGCTCCCGGGCGACGTCATCATGACCGGTACCCCGGCCGGCGTCGGCGCCGTGCAGGCAGGCGACCGCTATGAGGTCGAGATCGAGGGCATCGGACGGCTCTCCAACCCGGTGGTCCGCCGCTAGAACTGTCCGTCAGGACCAAGAGCTCCGATTTCAGACAGCCGCCCCGTGGATCCACGGGGCGGCTGTCCGTTTCCGTGGCGGTATTTCCCTGGCCGCATTCCGGGCGGGTGGCGCTGGGAGAGATTGGTAATGTTGGTACCACTATGACTACTGCTTCCGCGGCCGACGCCGTTCCCAGCTCCGCCCCTGCTGCCTCCACCGGTGAAGTCACCGCTGACACCCCGGTCCGTGTCCGGTTCTGCCCGTCACCCACGGGCACCCCGCACGTCGGCCTGATCCGCACCGCCCTGTTCAACTGGGCCCACGCCCGGCACACGAAGGGCACCTTTGTGTTCCGGATCGAGGACACGGACGCGGCCCGCGACTCGGAGGAGAGCTACCAGCAGCTGCTCGAGGCCCTCAAATGGCTCGGCATCACCTGGGAAGAGGGCGTGGAAGTCGGCGGCCCGCACGAGCCCTACCGCCAGTCGCAGCGCCTGGACCTCTACAAGGACGTCGTGGCCAAGCTGATCGACGCCGGTTACGCCTACGAGTGCTACTCCTCGCCGGAAGAAGTTGAAGCCCGCCACCGCGCCGCCGGCCGCGACCCGAAGCTCGGCTACGACAACTTCGACCGCGAACTCTCCGAGGACCAGCTCGCCGCGTTCAAGGCCGAGGGCCGCCAGCCCGTGCTGCGCGTCCGGATGCCCGACGAGGACGTCACGTTCACGGACATGGTCCGCGGCGAGATCACCTTCAAAGCCGGCAGCATCCCGGACTACGTCATTGTCCGCGCCGACGGCTCCCCGCTCTACACCCTCGTCAACCCCGTCGACGACGCCCTCATGGGCATCACCCACGTGCTCCGCGGCGAGGACCTGCTCTCCTCCACGCCCCGCCAGGTGGTGCTGATCCAGGCGCTGATGGACATCGGCGTCGCGAGCTACATGCCGGTCTTCGGCCACCTGCCGTACGTCATGGGCGAGGGCAACAAGAAGCTCTCCAAGCGCGACCCCCAGTCCAACCTGTTCCTGCTCCGGGACCGCGGCTTCATCCCCGAGGGCCTGCTGAACTACCTCTCCCTGCTCGGCTGGAGCCTCTCCGCCGACGAGGACATCTTCACGGTGGATCAGCTGATCGAGCACTTCGACGTCAACGACGTGCTGGCCAACCCGGCACGCTTTGACATCAAGAAGGCCGAAGCCATCAACGGCACCCACATCCGCATGCTCGGCGCCGAGGACTTCCGCGGCCGCCTGGTGCCCTACCTGCAGGCCGCCGGTTTCGTGGGGGAGAGCCTCACGGACCGCGATGAGGAGATCCTGGCCGAGGCCGCACCGCTGATCCAGGAGCGCATCTCGCTGCTGGGCGAGGCCCCTGAAATGATCGCGTTCCTGTTCAAGGCCGACGACGCCGTCGACGTCGCCGACGACGCCCGCAAGGGTCTGCCGGAGAACCTCACGGAGGTGCTCGACGCCGCCCTGGCTGCCCTGGAGCCCGTTGCCGACTGGACGGCCGAGAACATCCAGGCCGCCCTGAAGGAAGCCCTCGTGGAAGGCCTCGGCGTCAAGCCGCGCCTGGCGTTCGGCCCGGTCCGCACGGCCGTCTCGGGCCGGCGGATCTCCCCCCCGCTGTTCGAGTCCATGGTCATCCTGGGCAAGGATTCCTCCCTGGCCCGCCTGCGCGCCTTCCGCGGCTGACATGCTGGCAGCGGGCCTGGGCGCAAGCGGTGTCAAAGGGATCCTCTTCGATATAGATGACACCCTGGTGGACCTCGAATTCGCCATGACGACGGCCCTCCGCGACGTCAGCGAGCACCTCCTGCCCGGTCTGGACGAGGCCGGGTGGGAGAGGTTCGGGCGGATCTTCACCCATGAGACCACCCACTTCTACGACCGCTACCTGGCCGGCGAGATCACGTTCAATGAACAGCGCCTGCTCCGCGGCCGGGCGGCACTGGGGTACTTCGGCGTCGAACTTGCCGACGGCGAACAGGCCCACCACTGGGTGAGTTCCTACGCGAGCCGCCAGCACGGCTACATCCGGGCGTTCGACGACGTCGGGCCCCTGCTGGACGCCCTGGATGCCGCCGGCATTCCCTACGGGGCCGTGAGCAACAACGTCCACGACTACCAGCGCGTGAAGCTGGACGCGGCCGGGCTGGAACGGATTACCGTTCTGGTTGGCACCGACACCGTTGGCGCCGCAAAGCCGGACCCGGCGATCTACCTCGAGGGTGTCCGGCGGATCGGTACTGGTCCCGGCCAAACGCTGTACGTCGGGGACAACCGGCTGCTCGATGCGGAAGGTTCGACGGCGGCCGGCCTCCTCGGCGTCTGGCTGAACCGCGGCGGGGAACCGGCCCCGGGCTTCCTGGGCCGCGAGGTCGGCTCCCTGCTGGACCTGCTGGCGCAGCCCCCGCTGTAACCGGCGCTGCAACCGGCACCGGAAGCTACCGTTATCCGGCCTGCCTCTTCCGCAGCGCCAGGAAGGCGCCAACGGCGCCAAGGGCCAGCACTGCGACGAGTCCCAGTGCCGTGGCGGCGTCGGACTGCCGGAGCAAGCTGGTGGGCGACACCGCGGCAGCTCCGGAATACAGCGTGCCGGTGCCATCGGCAATCCGGGCGTTGCCGTCAGCGAGCTTGTCCGCCCCCGTGGCCAGCTGCGAGGAGCCGGACGCCAGCTTGGTGCTGCCGGCCGAGAGTTCTGAGGCACCGGAGGCCAGGGCCTGGGAGCCGCCCAGCAGGCCGGGGTTGGCAGGATCGGCCGGATTGCCCTGGATCCCGGCGTTCAGGGCCACGGTTCCGTCGGCCAGGCGCGAGCTGCCCTCGGTCATCCGGGCGGCGGCCTTGAGCAGGCCCGGGTGCTCGGGGTCGCCGGGTACCCCGTCCATCCCGACCCGGATCCTGGACGTGCCGTCGGCCAGAAGCCGGGTGCCCAGCACCACGCCCGGACTGCCGGGGTCCTGGCTGTTGAGCTTCGCGGCCAGCGTCGCGAAGCCGGCCTTGAGCTTGCCCGTTCCTGCGTTCAGCTGGCCCGCGCCGTCCTGCAGCCGCCGCGCACCGGCCCGCAGCTGGCTGGCACCGGCGTCGAGCTTGTGCGCGCCCGCGGTGATCTTGGCGATCTTGTCCTTCACCACCGAAAGCGGAACGAGCCCCTTGACCGGGTCATCTGCCGCCGCCTCCAGCAGTTCCAGCGCCTGAGCCAGGGCCGCGGTCCCGGTTCCGGCCTCCGGATTGCCGTTGGCACCGCGGTAGCCCTTGAGCTGGTCCGTGCCGCCTGCCAGCGCGGCGGTGCCGCCGGCCAGTTGGGCCGCGCCGCCGTCGAGCCGGGTGGCCCCGTCGGCGAGGTTGTTCTCTGCGTTGCCCGCCGGCGTCGGCGTCAGCGCGGCCGAAAGCTGCACGGCCCCCGCCGCGAGCTTCTGCGCACCGTCGTCGACTTTGTAGACGCCGGGGGCCAGCTTGCTGGTGACATCGGCTTCGATCTTGACGGCACCTTCGGCCAACTTGCTGKCACCGRCCTGGAGCTTGTCCGCCCCGGGTGCCAGCTTGGTGCTGATGCCCGAGGAGATCTTTTCCGCCCCCGCGGAAAGTTTTCCAGCCCCGGTATCGGCCAGGCTGGCGCCGTTGGCGAGTTTCCCGGCGCCGTCGTCCAGCTGGCCGGCTCCGGCGGACGCCTGGGCGGCCCCGTCCCTGAGCTTGGCCGAACCGTCCGTGATGCGGCCCGTGACGAGGGTATAGAACCCCAGCAGGGCAATGAGCAGCAACGCCAGGGTGGCGATGGCGAATTGCTGCGCACGGGTCCGGGTCTTGCTGATAGCGGCACGACTCTGTGGCACATGATTCCTCTCGACGTTCCCGCCGGCAGCGGCTCCGCTGACGGCCACCCCAGCAGCTGTGACGCAGCTAACACCGGAAAATGAGCGCAAAGCTGCCCGCAGCGGAGTGGGGGAGGGGTGGTTACTCGTTGGTAACTTACCGAGCGTAAACGTGGTTCCGCCGGATTGGCAAGGGCTGGCGCGGGTATTGCCGCCATCGGCGCCGCGCGCGGCCCGCCCCGGCGGCGCGATCCCGCCGCCCTGCGCCCGATTTGTGGAAGTGAAAACTCTCGGGTAAAGTAATTACTCGTGCTGAGGCGCCGGGAGCGAGGGTTTAGGCCCAAGCATCCGGAGCGAAAGTGCCTTTGGGATATGGTGTAATTGGCAACACTACGGTTTCTGGTACCGTCATTCTAGGTTCGAGTCCTGGTATCCCAGCTCTGAAGTTCCGCGGGTTTCCGCTGAAATTCGGAAGTTTTGAATCGGCTGGTCCGATTTGAAACGGCGGCCAAATGTATGAAACAATCATTTGGCTTGAATGGCAGAAATGCTGTTCAGGAAGTACGCGGCCCCATCGTATAGCGGCCTAGTACGCTGCCCTCTCACGGCGGTAACGCGGGTTCGAATCCCGCTGGGGTCACAATGAAAACGGTCCCGGGCATCAGCCCGGGGCCGTTTTTCGTTTCCCGGAATGGCTGGGCTTCCAGGCGAGACTCGTCCGCCGGCGTATTGCCGGGCGCGCCGGGTCCCGCTAAGCGCTGCGCATGGCGCTATGGTTC
>NZ_JBFTZL010000094.1:0-14000 GCF_056406825.1 Arthrobacter sp. P1_A5
GTCCGGGCCAAGGCCCTGACCGGACGCAAGTGGCTGCTCGCCGGCGGTCTCGATCCCGCCAACGTGGCCCGGGCAGCGGCGGAGGCCGGGGCGTGGGGTGTCGATGTGTCCTCCGGCGTCGAATCGGCGCGCGGCATCAAGGACTTGGCCAAGATCGGGGATTTCGTGCGGGCGGCCAAGGCGCCTGAATGAGGCTGGGCCGCCCGCGGACCATCTGAGGGGGGCTAGGAGCGTTTGATGATCACGTCATCGATGTATTCGTCGCCCTTTTGCCGGTTGTGCTCGGCCCCGAGCTGAACTTTGCTCAGGCTGCTTCCGAGCATTTGGACGCTCGAGCTGCTGTAGCGCTGCACGCCGTCGAACCATACCTGGATCGTTGACGAATTGCCGTTGGCGGTCACCCGCATGGACACATGGTGCCAGGCGCTCAGAGAGATGCTGCTGGAGATCAGCTTCGTGTAGACAAAGCTGCCACTCGGTGACGTGACCCGGAGCCACAACTGCCCGTTGCTGTTGTAGCGGTAGATGTCCGCGACACGGGTGGAACCGGAGAAGAAACGGAAGTACGGGACGTCATTGCCGGAAACGCCGGCAACAGTGATATTGAACCAGCCGTCTGCGTACGAGGTCTTGGTCCCCGAGGAAAACGAAGGGGAGGAGAGGTTTGCGAGCGAGCCGGAGTCCGTGGTCACGTGCAGCTTAACCGCATGTGTCCCGGTGTGGGGCCGCGAAGTGGACATCGTTGCGGTGCCGGTGCCGGACACCTTGGGGACAAGGCCGCAAAAGCCGCCCGCTTCAAAACTGGTGGCGAGCACGACGGTGCCCGGATAGGAGTTTGTCGGTGCCGGGCTGCAGGTAGCGGCGGTGGCAGCCTGGGCGGAACCGAAGACAAGGGAACCGGCTACGAGCATTCCGAGCGTCCCAACCATGCTGAGTGTTCTAAGTTTTCTCATTGAAAATACTTTCCGTGATTGGTTCGACTTGTTGGTGTCCGCCCGGCGCCGCGGCACCGGGCGGACGGTTTCTGTCATGCCAGCTGCGCCAAATGCACCAATTGCATGACCACCGCGACGCCGACTATGGCCAGCAGGGCTGCCGTGGTGATCACCACGGCGCGCGGGAGTGCCTTGTCCGGCTGCAACACGCGAAGCACATCGCAGCTCACGAGGGCCGTCATGGTGGCCAGCCCCGTCAGGAAGATGATCATTTCGCACGCACCAGGGCACGCTTTGGCCGCTTGAGCTCAATGCCCAGGAATACGAGGGTCAGGGCCGACAGGAGGCATACGGCCGCCGGCGGTGACCAGAGACGTGCGTAGATCATCGCCGTCGCCACGAGGGTGGACATCGCGAGGCTGAAGGCGATTGCGATGGCGATGCTGAGGGGAAGCGCGCCAGTGGCCTGGGCTGAGCGCGGGGGGTCGAAGCGGAGGAGCAACACCAGCGCCGTTCCAGGCCCGGCCAGCATCAGCAGGCCAATCACCGCCAGGCGCAGGCCCTCGGGGCCGACAAACGAGAGCGGTATGGCTGCTACGGCGACGGCTGCCGTCGCATAGCTCACGTAGCTGCGTTCAGTTGCCATTGCTAACTCCTTCGATGTGAAAAATCACGCCGCCTGCGTTTTCAAAAACCTTTGTCCAGCCCGGACTCGTGGCGCATGTGGCGGTAAAACGTTGAAGGTCGCCGGTGGGAGTCGAACCACGAAGTTCGGCTGCCTCCTGCTGGCTTTCGGTAACGATGAGGTACGCGCCCGCTTTGTGGGCGATCTGGTTGGCCGCGTCACAGCTGAGCGGCGCGGCGTTGGGAATGGGCTCGGCAGCAACGAGCGCCCGGTAGTCGTAGTCCGCGTAGTGCTGGTATCTCCACGGGGTGTTGCGAACTGCCTCAATGAGGACGGAACCGGTGGGCGCAGTCGCATAGAGGTGGTTCACTAAGGCGATTTCGTCGTCGTTGAAGCTTTCCATGCCGTCATTTCCGTAACGGGAGACGACAGTGGCTGTAGCGAGTACCGCGCCCATCAGCAGCAGCGCTAGGGCCCGGCGCAGGCTCAGCCCCGCGGCACTGTCTGACATCAGTGGCAGCACAACCAGGCAGACGGCGAACGGAAGGCTGAAGAGGTACAGGCGCAGAAGCAGTTCACCGCCATAGGGCTGGAGGGGAATCAGGACCAGCGGCGCCAGCGCCGCGGCCGCGGCCGCCAGCCACGGTGCCTTCCGCCGGTAGCCCACTATGGCGCCGGCAACGGCGAGCACCCAGACGACCGCAACCTCGGCCATGCGCGTGTAGACCACGAACATGTGGGCGTCGCTGCCTGAGACCCTGTTGCTCAGCGCGCCGAGGCTGTTCGCACCGATGTCACCGAGCGAGCCGAGCAGCTGGCCGAAATGCCCCTCCACGAATGTGGAAGCCGCAAAGAGCAGCCAGCCGACGGGCAGGACCACGGCCAGGACCGGCAGGAAGCGCAGCCGGAGACGTCCGGTCAGCAGGAGCGCGGCCAGGATGGGGATCGCGGCGAAGGGGCTGAGCTGGTGTGAAGCAGTCATGGCAAGCAGGATCAGCGCGCAGACCACCACGAGAATCGCCGTGTCCGCCCGGTGCGGTTCCGCGGCGCCATACCGCGGGACCGAGCTGTCCAGTTTGCCGACACTGCGGGCAAGCCACCGGGAGAAGCGGGTGCGCTCCGTGGGCCAGGCCCAACCGCCGAAGACGCTGAGCAGGCAGGCAATCAGTGTGAGCAGGAGGAGGAACGAATAGGCCTGTGGTGACAGGTAGTCCTGCCCAATCCAGCTGGCCACGTAGAAGATCCAGACAGCCGCCCAGGCCTGGCGCGGATTTGCCGTCAACCGCCGGGCCAGGGCCAGCAGCGGTGCGAGCAGGAGGATGTTGATGCCCACCGGCGCCCACGTTGCGATCCCGAAAAGATCCTTGGCGCCCGTCGCCCCGGAGAGCATTCCCAGCACGTTGAAGAATCCTGGCCAGTTGAAGTAGGCGTCCAGGGTCGGATCCAGCTGGCCCGATTGGCTAATGGTGTCGGCAATGCCCAGATGCCGGTAGCTGGCCTCGAGGCGGGGCAGGCCATGAATGATGGGGTCAGCACCGTCGAGGAGAACCACTGTGACCAGGAGCTGCCAGGTCAGAAGCGCCGGAACCAGACGGCGGAGGCTCAGCGAGGCAACAAATCCGGCGAGGCTGAGCGCGAGCGCAACGAAATAGGCCGGGGGGAGGGCATCAATCAGCCCGGCCCCGCCGATCTGAAAGGGATTGACCTGGTTCATGCTCCACACGCCGAGGGCGAGCGCGGCCGCGGCTGCCGCGGCCAGGGCACCGATGTGCCACGACGGCGTGAGTCCGAGGTTGCGGTGGGTGGGCGGCTTAGCACCGCCGACGTGCGCATGCGCCTCATGCCGGTGGGCGGTGCCCACCGGGAGGCTTGTTGCCGTTTCGTGTGTCATCATTTCTCGATTCAGGTCGGCTGGTGGCGCGCCGCTGAAGGAATCTCGCCTGCGGTGGAGGCGGGCTTCATCCGGGTCAGGGTGATCAGGCGCCAAGTGGCCATCAGGCAAGCAGCCGCTTGGGCAACGGCCCAAAGGACTGAGACCCCGGTGAGGCCATATTGTTGCGCCACGGCCGCGGCGGGTGCCACGACCAGGATGGCGGCCAGAGTGGCGACTATCGTGGATTCGAAAAGCCGCCCTTGGGCCCGGCACAGACCGTAGTAGACCTGAGTCACGCAACTCAGGAGGAGTGCCGGGACGAGTACAGGAATGAGGACCCACGCGGACGCGTAATCCGGCCCGAGGAAGCCCAGAAGCAGGGGGCCGGCCAGCAGCAGTATCAGCCCGGCCACGAGAGTCAGCATAAAGCTGGCCCGTAACGCGGAGGCGAGGAGGCCCGGCCGCGCCCGTGAACCCGCGAGGGCCGTTTGCAGGGTAAACCCGGCGGACTGCGGCACGAAGAACACTGCCGAGGCCATCATCCAGACCACATACCAGGCGGCAGTCGACGCCGGGCCCAGGGTAGCTGCAACGATGAGCGGGAGCAGGTAGCCGGGCGCGCGGTCGGCGAGCGTGAGGGCGTGGTTGGGAAGCCCTGGCTTCAGGAGATTGAGGGCCGGCCGAGGCCGGAAGCCGTGCTTCCAGTCGGGGGACACGTGGGCCCGGGCGAGCTGGCGCAGCCCTACGAGGACACTGGYCAGGGCGCCGGCGGCAACGGCGCCCACAATCACCGCCAGGTCACGGAGCCCGGCGGCCAGCGCGACGGCCAGGAAGAGKAGCTGGACGAGGGACTGTGCGAGGCTTCTGACCAGCGTGCGGTCGGCCCGTTCCTGGGCTACGCCCACGTGGTCGAGCTGGTAGGCGCTGGCGGCGAGCAGCGCCGTGGCCAGGAAAAGAACCGTGACCAAGGGGTCGGCCCAGGCCTCGCCCACGCCTGTGCCGAGCCAGGAGGTGACGGCAACCAGCAGGCCCGCGCCCAGCAGGGAGCACGTCGCCACGGTAAGCAGGCCGGTGGCGATGAGGCGCCGGCCGCCGTCAGTTTCCGCGGGCAGCAGCGTCAGCGTGGCAGGCCCGACGCCGAGCATCCCCAGCTGCACGGTCAGGAGCGCGGCTGCGACCACCGCGGACCCCAGACCTATTTGCTCCGGCGGGAGCACGAGGGCCGCGAGAGCCCAGAACAGGAAGCCCGTCACCATGGGGGCAATCCTCGCGGCGGCCAGCCAGGCAGCGTTCCCGCCGACCGAGATCGGTTTGTGGGCCGGCCGCAGGAGCTCGCCGGCCATGGCGCGGTAGTTGTAGAGCAGGAAGCCCATCCAGTACGGCAGGAAGCGGGGTGCCCGGAACAGGGACATGCCGACCCCCCGAACGGTGGCCAGCAGGGGCAGCATCACGAGCCAGCCGGCGCGGCCCGTGTGCTTGCGGACAGTCCGGGCGATCCCGGCCCCGTCCTGGAGCCATTGGTCGCGGGCGTAGTCGAACGTGTCGTCGAACCGGTGCCTGACCACCACGGAGTCGGAGACGCCGAGCTTGAACCCGGCCTGCTCCAGCCGGATTCTCAGCTCCACATCCTCCCCGGAGCGGAAGTCGTCGTCGAACCCGACGTCGAGCAGCACGTCACGGCGCATCAGCGTGGCGCTGACGCCAAACC
This sequence comes from Arthrobacter sp. P1_A5, assembly GCF_056406825.1. Taxonomy (NCBI): domain Bacteria; kingdom Bacillati; phylum Actinomycetota; class Actinomycetes; order Micrococcales; family Micrococcaceae; genus Arthrobacter; species Arthrobacter sp. P1_A5. The sequence continues at coordinate 5,142 of NZ_JBFTZL010000094.1, forward strand.
ACTTGCGCACCCGGCTGTGGTTGTGGTGCCAGGCCAGCGCAGCCCCCCAATAGCCGGGGCCGTCGGCTTCGCTGGCCAGCCCGAATTGCAGGCCGTCGTAGCCGCCGGCCTCGAATTCGGTGAGCAGCCGGGACAGGCTCTTCGGCGGCAGGACGACGTCGGCGTCGATCAGGGCGACAACGTCGCCGGTGGCACTGCGGGCGCCGAGCATCCGTGCGGCAGGCAGGCCACGTCCTTCGTCGGAGATGACAGTCGCCCCGCAGTCGCGGGCGATTTCGACAGTGTCATCCGTCGAGCAGCCATCGACCACGATCATCTCGTACGGGTGTTGGCTGCGGATCGACTCCAGGCACTCGCCCAGCCAGGCTGCGGCATTGCGCGCCGGAACAACAACCGACACCTTCAGATCGCTCACGTGGCCTCGCCTCACTCATCCAGTTTTGAACGAACCAGATTCGCGATGAAGTCAGAGGCCTGGTCCGCTGACCAAGCGGCCGGCAGCCGGAGCAGCCAGCAGGGAACGTCCTCCAGGGCACGGCGCACCACGGCCGCCTTCTGGCCAAAATGCTCCTCCAGGGGGACGAGGCTGGTGGCGCCGAGGGCCTCGACGAGGCGCCGCGAGACCATGGGCAGTTCCGAATGGAAGTTGCCGACGACCCGGGACGTCATCCACTCGGCGCTGCGTGCTTCCAGCCGCGCGTCCGCGCCGTCGAAGCGCTCGAGGAAGATGGCCAGCTGTGCCGGCGCCGCGGACGAGATCCGCTGCGCCCCAAAAACATGCTCCGGCTGCACCATGCGGTGTTCGGGGGACCAGCGGCGGGTGAACGCGGCTGTTTTCGGATAGCGGACAATGACCGGGTGGACCGCCGTGGCCAGATGGGCGACAGGGGTCGTCAGCCATCCGGGGGCCAGGGGCTTGCGGGTTCCCCGGAACATGTCCGGGTAGATGGCACGGTGGTGGGGTTTGATGAACATCGGTTTGGCGTAGCCCATGAGCATTCCGCCGGCGCCCATGAAGGCCCAGTCGTCGGCCATGAACCGCACATCGGGCATGGCCACCAGCTTCGCCACCGTACTGGTCTTTCCAACACCTCCCCAGGCCGGCAGGAGAACCCCGGAGCCGCGGAAGTCCACCACGGCGGCATGGATCATGGCGGTCTCCTCCTGGACACACAGCCGGTCCAGCAGCGGAATCACAGAGGTCAGGAGCTCACCGGCGCCTTCGATCCGGTACCCGTCCTTGGTTTCGATGATCTGGACGCGGTCCGCCGGAATATAGAGGGACTCCCCGGTGAACCGGTAGGCATCCTCCGCGTGCGACTGGCTGGAAACCGGCGATATCTTGGCGCCGATGGTGATCCGCCGCGGCGCGGTGGAATTCCCCAGGAACGGCGCGAGCATGTCCCGCAGTTGCGGTTCTCCTGGCGTGCCCGCCTCCACGTCGATGCCCACGATCCCGTGGACATCGAAGGAGGCTCCGGCAGAGGCGCCTATGGGCTGTTTCACGTCGCGCTCAGGTTGGCTCATGATCCAAGCTTTCTGGGGTCGGGTTCCTGCGGTCAGGTGGTTCCGGGTGCGTCTGCACCGGGCGGTCTAAGGGGAAGGGCGCAGCGCGGTTCATTTGACTTCCCGCCACGGCTCTTCCGGCGTCACAACAGCCGCTTTGGCCGGCGACGGCGCCGCAGGCAGCCGGCGGCCGCGCACATAGCCGGTCGCGGTGGCCGCGAGCACGGCGATGATGGCCGCGGCCCGGCCGAGCCCGGCGCGGTCCCCGCCGCCGAGCCAGCCGCGGACTCCGGCGAACACTGCACGAGGCAGGACCTGCCGGACGTAGCGCCGCTCGGGACCAAGTGCCCGTTTGTGGCCGACCACCCTGCTGACCTGTGCCTTGGAAATCCCCTCGCCCCAGGACCGGGCCAGCATGTAGCGCACGGTGCCGCGCTCGGCCGGAACGTGGTGGTGCACCAGGGCCGCGGGCTCATAGACCACCCGGGATCCGGGAGCTCCGATCACCGCGCGGATGCACAGTTCGGTCTCTTCGCAGCCCAGCGGGACGGCGTCCTGGCGGCCCAAGGTTGTGTTGAAACCGCCGACCCGTTCCAGGACGCCGGCGCGGAAGGACATGTTCGCGCCAATGACGTTGCGGACCTCGGCGGCGACTTTGGGCATTCCCCGGTACGTGCAGCCGACAATCCAGTCGAGCTCGTTGGCGAAGTAGCCCGGCCGTCCGGCTTCCCAGAGCGGTTCCACCCGGCCGCCGACCGCCAGAACGTCGGGATCGTCGTACATCGCCGCGAGCCGTTCGAGCCAGTCCGGCTCGGCTTCGGCATCGTCATCGAGGAAGGCCACGATCTCGGCCTTGGCGATTCCTGCTCCGGTGTTGCGGGCGCCGGAGAGACCCTTGGGTCCGGCGTTCTCGACAATTACGGCATCCGGGACGGTAAAGATCAGGCGCTTGTACAGGTCCACGTTGTAGTCCACGACGACGATCGTCTGCTTGGGTGGGAAGGTCTGGGTGCGGACGGAGTCCAGGGCGCCGATCAGCCGGTCCCACCGGTCCTCCGAGTAGGAGCAAATGACCACGGATACTTCCGGAAGGCTGGAGTTCTCGGACATCCTATTCGCCTGCCCGTACGCCCAGGACGCTGCTGGGATCGGTGGGAACGTGCGGGAAGACCTCGTTGGGGTACTTGTACTTGACCCGGCGCAGGGCTTCGGGGCGGGCGCCGGCGGTCGGGGCTTCCCAGCTCACGCGCTCACGGGCCAGGGTGCGGAGGACCCGCCAGCCGTCCCGGAAGGTATGCAGGTTTGACTGCCCCGAGATGCGGGACAGTTCGTGGCTGGGCACCTCGGCGATGCGCAGGCCCGCCCTTGAGGCCCGCACAATCAGTTCAGTTTCGATCTCGAACCCGTCCGACTCCAGCTCCAGAATGTCAACGCATTCGCGGCGCAGGGCGATGTAGCCGTAGCAAAGGTCCGAGTAGTCGCTGTGGAGGACAGTGTTGGCGAGCCGGGTGAGCATCTTGTTTCCGCCGCTGCGCAGCCATGTGAGATCGTCTGAGCCGCCGCCCGTCACATAGCGGGAGCCTTTGACGAAGTCGTATTCGTGCTGGAGCGGAGTCACCAGCCAGCCGATCTCCTGGGGATCCATACTGCCGTCGCCGTCGAGCATGACGATGATGTCGCCGGAGGCTGCGGCGAATCCCGCCCGCACGGCGTTGCCTTTGCCAGGGCGGGGCTCTGCCACCACCACGACGTCCAGGCGCAAGGCCCGGGCCACCTCCACTGTGCCGTCCAGGGAACGGCCGTCAACAATTACCACCTCATCCACATAGGAAGGCACACGCCGCAGCACCCACGGCAGGTTCATTGCCTCGTTCAAAGTGGGGATCACCACGCTGACCGAGGGATTTGCCGGCGGGGGCGTCGTTTGGGGGCGCACGTTCGGCTTGAGATTCGGGATGGACACTGGCCTCACCACTCAATGACGTATTCTGCTCGTCGCAACTACAGCGCTTTCCGACTCCTCCGACCGGAAAATAGACCCAATGCTTACGCTGTTCGGTCGTCGACAACTTAGTGATATACCCCAGGGTTAAAGTTTGGTTTCGCCACCTTGCATTAACCTTGGATTAACTGGAACCTTCAACCAAATTTGAGGCAAAACTGTTGATGGGCGGTTGCCTCCATGCGACACTGGCCGGATGCGGACACCCGTTCATTGGGGGCGCGTGCCGGCAGGTCGCCGGCGTCTCCTGACCTTCATGACCATGGCGGTTCCCGCCATGGTCATGGTCCTGGCCCTGGCGGCGTGCGGCACGGATGCAGCTCCACAGGGCGAGCGGCCGCTGTTCACGTCCATTTCGGCGTCGCCGGCGGCTCCGCCGACCGACGCCGGAACAGGAGCCCAGCCCGGGCTCCAATCAGTGGCGCCGACTGAGCCGCCGGCAGGTGGCACCGCCACTGCCGCCCCTGCGACTGGGAGCGCGCCGGCGTCACGGCCTGCCCGGACATCGGCACCGCCTCCGGACCGGACCACTGACACGGCCATGTCGGGGGATCTGCCCGGATGGAGGAACGTCTTTGTGGAGGACTTCTCCGGCGGTGACGTCCCCCTTGGCTCCTTTCCCGGGCCGCTGTACCGGGACCGGTGGAGTGCGGGATACAAAGACGGAACACCGGATACGGACGGACAGGTCAGCGGCGGAAAATCGGGCTACTACCCCTCGAAAGTCCTGAGCGTCAAAAACGGCGTTCTGGACTGGTTCATGCATTCGGAAAACGGTGTCTTCATGGGCGCCGCGCCCACGCCCAAATTTCCGAATGCCAGCAAAAATCCCCCGAGGGCCAACAGCATGCTGTACGGCCGCTACTCAGTCCGGTACAGGGGGGATGCCATGCCTGGCTTCAAGACGGCGTGGCTCCTGTGGCCGGATAGTGGCATCTGGCCGCGGGACGGGGAGATAGATTTTCCCGAAGGCGACCTCGGAGCAATCCTGACGGCAGCTGCCCATTTCATGTCCTTGGATCCAAAGCGTTTTGAACAGTTCTTTTCCAATAAAGTTTCCACGGACTGGCATGTGGCCACGACAGAGTGGACCCCCGGACGCGTTGAGTTCTTCATTGACGGACGATCCATCGGCGCGAGCACGACGGACGTGCCCTCGACGCCCATGCATTTCATCCTGCAGACCGAATCCTGCCTGCCTCTGTGTCCGGCTCCGGAAACCCAGGGCCACGTCTACCTGGACTGGGTCAGCATCTGGGTGCCGGCCTGAGCCGTCTTGGGCGCGTCCGGCGGCCTACCGTCGGATGCGCCGCCGCACTCCTGAGCCGGAATGCCGCAGCAGATTACCGGCGGAGGGTAAAGGAATCCGAGAAGCTGTAGCCGTCGGCGGGAATGAACCGGGCGGCAAGTTCATCCGCCGTCGCCATGACGTCCAAGGTCCCAAAGGCCGGGTCCTGGTTCTTTCCGGATGTGCTGGCGAAGTAGCGCATCTCCGGGTCCTCGGACCGGACGTTGTAGAGTCCGACGCCGCCAACGCCGACGGTGGCGAACACGGTCCCCGAGCCCTGGGCCATGGCGTCATCGGTATCGGCCAGGCATGCGGAGGCGAAGGTCGCGGGAACGAGTTCCGCGCAGCCTCCGCCCGTGGCCAGTTGATGCGTCCGCTGATAGACGTGGTCGTGGCCGGACAGGACCAGGTCCACCTGCTTTTCGATCAGCATATTCGTGAAGTCCTGCCCCGCCTGGCAGTCGTAGTTGCCGACGCTCAGGCACGGGGTATGCATGCCCACCACCGTCCAGGGGATGTTCTGCGATTTGGCCTCGTCGATGGCGTCCGCAGTCCAGCGCCAGCGTTCGCTGTCCCTTGAGTAGTCCAGCGGCTCCCCGCCACGGAAATCGATGCCGGGGGAAACCATGATGAAGCGGACAACCGGATTCTGCTCGGGGACATCGAGGCGCCATTGGACGCCGTATTCGCCCTGGAGGCCGGGCATCCTGTTGGGCAGGCACTGGACATACTTCTCGATGTCGCCATCCCGGCCGTCACTCTCGTGGTTTCCGGACACCAACTGGTACGGGAAGTTCTCGCCGAGACGGGCGGTGACCATGTCGCAGAACTCCTGTTCGAGCCCGGCCTTGTATGCGAAGTCGCCCAGCGCCAGGTTCAGGTGGGGCTTGAGGCCGGCAACGGCGTCGAGCACTTTCTTGGCGCCCGAGCCTACGCCGATGTCACCTTGGGCGGTGAAGTGCACGGGCTCCCCGGCTGACGGCGCGGCAGACGACGACGGCGGTGCGGTGGATGGCGGTGGGGACGACGGCGCGGGGGACGACGGCGTGCCGGGGCTGGGGCGCGGTGCGGGTTCCGGCGGCCCGGGCTGGCAGGCGGAAAGCAACAGACCCAGGCTCAGCAAGCCAGCGCAGATACCCGCCTTGCCACGTTTCCCCAGGGACCTGGCCACGATTCCTCACATCATTTGGTTGATCAGGACTGTGTGAATAGTTCTGCGAAATTCGGTGATTGCCCGGCATTTATAGGCCAGAGTAACCCGGCCGTGGAGCGAAGGCCAGAGAACGCCTCGGCCCGGACAGCTGGATCCGCCGCCGGAAATCCCGCCGCCGCCGCGCGACGCCGCCGCCCGGCGTGGCCGCTGGCGTGTTGCGTGCCGCGTGTCCCGCGTCAGGGCCGGTGGGACCTAGCCCGGGACGGGCTTCCTCGTTAGCATGCAGAGTGGGGAATACCCCGACCGCCCGCGGGACAGGCCCGCCACCGCTTGAAGGAGACCGTTGTGACTCTGCCCGAAGGTTTGACCCCCGGAGTGTGGACATTGGACATGTCCCACAGCGAAATCGGTTTCAGCGTCCGCCACGCGGGCATCAGCAAGGTCCGCGGCCGGTTCAACGAAGCCTCCGCCGAGGCAAGGGTGCGCGAGTCGCTGGCGGACGCAAGCCTGCACGCCACGGTCAAGACCGCCAGCTTCGATTCGGGCGACGCCAACCGCGACGGCCACGTCCGCGGCCCGGACTTCTTCGACGTTGAGCAGTTCCCCGACATGACTTTTCGGGCCACCGGGATCCGGGGTGAGGGGGAAGACTATGTGCTGACCGGCGAGCTCACAATCCGTGGCGTCACCAAGCCGGTGGAGCTCGAAGTCGAGTACACCGGCGTGGCGGTGGACCCCTTCGGCGCCACCCGGGCCGGATTCAGTGCCGAGGCGGACATCAGCCGGAAGGAATTCGGCCTGACGTGGAACGCCGCCCTTGAAGCGGGCGGCCTGCTGGTCAGCGACAAGGTCAAGATCAACGTTGAGGCCGCCATGGTCAAACAGGCCGATACCTAAGCACCGACGGGGCGGGCCCAACCCGGCCGGGCACCCGTGGACCGGGCTCGTGGAAACCTGTCCGGGGTTGGGCGCGAAAATCAGGGATCTTTCCGGGTAAACCACTGATCCGAATGTCACTCCTACGGGCGAGAATTAATCCATGAAGACACTCCTGAACATCATCTGGCTGCTCTTCGGCGGCCTGTGGCTTGCCTTGGGATATTTCCTGGCCGGCGTCGTCTGCTGCCTGCTGGTCGTCACCATTCCGTGGGGCCTGGCCTCGTTCCGCATCGCGTCCTATGCCTTGTGGCCGTTCGGCCGCATGGTGGTGGACAAGCCCGGCGGCAACGGCATATTCACCCTGGTGGGAAATGTCATCTGGCTGCTTGTGGCCGGGATCTGGATCGCGATCGCACACGTCGTTACGGCCTTCGCCATGGCCATCACGATTATCGGCATTCCGCTGGCGATCGCCAATCTCAAGCTCATACCCATCTCGCTGATGCCGCTCGGGAAACAAATCATCCCGAGCAACACCCCGTATGTGACCGCCTACAGCCCCGGCCGGCGCTAGGCGGCGGCAGCGCAGCCAGCAGGCCGGGGGACTTCACCTGTCAGTTCAAGCAATCCGAGGGAGAGGGCCATGAGCCAACCGGCAAACGGCGAAACGGACCTCATGCTGGTCATTGTCCGCGAGTTCAGGGCGCCGATCCACGGCGTGTGGTCGGCTTTGACGGACCCGGACCAGGCTCCGCAGTGGTGGGGTCCGCGCGGCTTCCACGTCCCGCGTGAGAGCGTCGACGCGGACCTCGAAGTCGGCGGCCTGTACCGCGCCTGCATGATCCAGGACAGTACCGGGCAGCAATTCTGGTGGAGTGGGGTGCATACCGATGTCGAGCCGCCGCACCTGTTCATGTTCACCCATGCCTGGGACAAGCCGGACGGCACCCGCGGCTTCGAGACCGAGGTGACGATCCGGTTGGAGGAGATCGACGGCGGCACGCAGATGACCTTCACCCAGGGGCCGTTCGACTCTGCGGAAAGCCGCGACCGCCATGGCGAAGGGTGGCGCGAGTCGTTCGACCGGCTGGCGAATCACCTCAGCGTGGCTGCCTGAGCCGCCGGTCTCCGGTGGGAGGCCGGGGCACCGCTCACGCGAGTTCGCCCTGTAGGTTCCGGCGGGCCGCGTCCAGCCACAGTGTCCGGCCACGGTCGGTGTGGAAGAGCGGATCGAGCTGCAGCAGCTGGCGGACGACGGCGGCGCGGCCGGCGGCGAAGTCGGCGTCGCCGATGTGCGCGAAATCTTCCCTGACGGCGGCGAGGTAGCGGGCGTAGGCCTCCGGTTCCCCGCCGAGGACGGAGAGGTCGGCGTCGCTGAGCAGGGCGCCGTCGTCGTCTCCGGGCTCCGGACAGTGGTCGGCCGTCAGCAGCACCAGGCGCACCACTTCGTCCACCTCGGCGGCCGGGAGACCGGCATGCCGGAGCCGGTCGTCGGCCAGCCGCGCCGACTCTTCCTCGTCCTGGCCTGCCACGCCGCGGTAGACGGCGTCGTGGAACCAGGCGGCCAGCAGCACGGTGCGGGGCGGATCGGCCGGATCGCACAGCACGTCCAGGGCTTCCAGCACCGCCAGCAGATGGGTGCGGCCGTGGTACTTCCGGTGTTCCTCGCCCCAGCGGTCCAGCAGGTCCAGGAAGAGGGCGTCGTGGCCCGCCAACGCCTGGTTCCAGCGGTTCAGGAGCGGAACCCGGAGGGCCTTGCCGCGCCGTCGGGCCGGGATCCGCAACCCGCTGGCGATCAACTTTCGGACGAGGACCCGGCCCTCCACAGGAATGGCGCCGGCCGCCACCAGGGCCTCGTACCGGGACTCGGCGACGTCGTAGTGGTCGCCGTCGAACGCTCGCCCCGGGATGCCGGCGGCTGCGGCGAAGGCGTGCAGTTCCGCCAGCGACGTGTCCGAGACCAGGTGGGAAAAGTGGGTTCCGTGGGCAGGCCAGAGCGGCGGATCGACGTAGACGGCCATGGTGGCAGTC
>NZ_JBFTZL010000095.1:0-13974 GCF_056406825.1 Arthrobacter sp. P1_A5
ACGCATAACTGCGCCGCCGGAAACACTCCGGCGGCGCAGTATTTTGCCTCCGTCTTTTACCTCCTTCTTTTACCGTTCTACCTCGGCGGCCCTGCCCATGCCGTGATTCCGTAAAGACAATGCGAAGATTAACTGTGGTCCAACAATCCTTTGCTGCGCGTGCCTACCGTGATGACGCCGTCGTGCTGCGCACCCATAAGCTGGGCGAGGCCGACCGGATCATCACCCTGCTGACCAAGCACCACGGCCAGGTGCGGGCGGTGGCCAAGGGGGTACGTCGCACCAGCAGCCGGTTCGGCGCCAGGCTGGAACCGTTTATGGTGGCCGATCTCCAGCTGATTTCCGGGCGCACCCTGGACGTCGTCACGCAGGCCGTGGCCAAGGGCGCCTACGGCGGGAACATCGCCGCGGACTATGGMCGGTACACGGTGGCGGCCGCCATGACCGAGACGGCGGAGAAGCTCACCGACGTCGACGGTGAAGCCGGGACCGCCCAGTACAACCTGCTGGTGGGGGCCCTCGCGTCCCTGAGCCGGGGCGACCACGCCCCCGAACTCATCCTGGATTCCTACCTGCTCCGCGCCCTCGCGACCGGCGGCTGGGCGCCCAGCTTCACCGACTGCGCCCGGTGCGGTGCGTCCGGGCCGCACACCGCCTTTTCCGCGCCGCTCGGCGGCATGGTCTGCCACGGGTGCCGGCCGCCGGGATCGCCCGCGCCGGCCCCGGAGACGGTGCTCCTCATGGGTGCCCTGCTCACCGGAAACTGGACGACGGCGGATGCCTCAGCCTCCGTCCACCGCCGGGAAGCGGCCGGACTGGTAGCCAGCTACCTCCAGTGGCACCTGGAACGAGTCCTGAAATCCCTCAAACATGTGGAGCGAACGTAAAAGTGGCATTGGGAAGAAGCCTGGGAAAGAACCTGGAGAAAAGCCAGGCGAAACAGTCCAACGGCCGGCGGCGGACCACCCCGGTGGTGGCTCCCTATCCGCACCCGTCCGGCGCTGTTCCGCCCGCGATTCCCGCGGAGTTCATCCCGCGGCATGTGGCGATCGTCATGGACGGCAACGGGCGCTGGGCGAACCAGCGCGGCCTGCCACGGATCGAGGGCCACAAGGCGGGGGAGCCTGCCCTGCTGGACGTCATGGCCGGCGCGATCGAGCTGGGGATCGAATACGTCAGCGTGTACGCCTTCTCCACCGAGAACTGGCGGCGGTCCCCTGAGGAGGTGCGCTTCCTGATGGGCTTCAACAAGGACGTCCTGCGCCGGCAACGGAACCAGCTCGATGAATGGGGGGTCCGGATCCGCTGGTCCGGGCGGCGCCCGAAGCTGTGGGGCTCCGTGATCCGCGAACTCGAAGAGGCCGAGGACTACACCCGGGGAAACAGCACCTGCACCCTGAACATGTGCGTCAACTACGGCGGACGGGCCGAGCTCGCCGACGCCGTCTCCGCGATCGCGGAGGAAGTGGCCCAGGGCCGGCTGAAGCCGGGGGCCATCACCGAGCGGACCATCCAGAAGTTCCTCGACGAGCCGGACCTGCCGGACGTGGACCTGTTCCTGCGCAGTTCCGGGGAACAGCGGCTGTCCAACTTCATGCTCTGGCAGTCGGCCTATGCCGAGTTCGTGTTCATGGACACCCTGTGGCCGGACGTGGACCGGCGGACGCTGTGGGACGCCGTCGAGATCTATGCACAGCGGGACCGCCGCTACGGTGGAGCCATCGACGCCGCTCCCGCCGCGGGCGGCCAGGTCAGCTGATCCGCGTCAGTCGTAGACGTACGCCCTGATCCACCGGGACAGCCGGGCATAGGCGTCCGCGCGGACCCGCGGGGCGGAGAGGAAGACGTCATGCAGGGCGCCGTCAATCCGCTCCAACGTCACGGTGCGGCCCAGGCTGAGCGCGCGGAGGGCGATTGTGTTCACGTCCAGGACCGCGTCCGTGCGGCGCATGGACTCCTTCCAGAACATCCCGTTGGCGCTGGCGCCCGAGATGAGCACCAGGATGGGCACATCGATCTTCAGCCCACGCGCCACCCTGGACTGCCCGGCGAGCACGGCGCTGAGCCAGCCGGCGCGGACCGGAAAGGCGTGCGGCGGACGGTAGGCATCGTCCAGGGCCCATTCGCCTTCCGCGGCGCTGCTGATGCTGCGCCAGTAGAAGGCCCGCTCGGGCAGCCGGATCACAGATTCCGGCCAGAACCGGGCGAACGGCTCCACCATGGTCCGCGCGGCCCTGCGCAGGGCGGGGCTGCCATGGACTTCCAGCCATGGGCTGTCCAGGACCAGCTGTGACACCATCCCCGGATGCCGGTCGGCCCACAGCGCCGCGATCAGGCCGCCGGTGGAGTGTCCCATCAGCGTCACCCGCGGCGGCGTGGCGCCCGGCCTGAGCGAACCGATGATCCCGAGCGCTGCAGTGATTTCGGCGTCGTAGTTGTCCAGGTCCGCGACGTAGCCGCCGTGGGTGCCCGGGCGCAGGCTACGGCCATGGTTGTGCATGTCGAGGGCGAAAAACTCAAACCCCTGCCCCGCCCAGAATTCCGCGAGCTCCTCATTGAAGAAGTAGTCACTCCAGCCGTGCAGGAACAGCACAGCCCGGGCCGGCAGCACCGATGGTGCCGGCGGGAGCGGGGTATGGCGGACCAGGGTGGCAGTGCGCAGCACACCGTCAGGGCTGACGGCCTCAAAGGTGCACGCCTGGAAATCATCCCCGAGAATGTCGGTCCGCCACTGCATCGACTTTCCTCCTGTGTTGCTGAGTGCCTGCCCGGACTAGGCCGCGGACGCAGCGGCCCGGCCCGCGGAACGTCCGGAGAAGAGGCATCCGCCCAGGAACGTTCCCTCGAGTGCCCGGTAGCCGTGGATTCCGCCGCCGCCAAACCCTGCGGCTTCACCGGCCGCGAACAGCCCGGGCACGGGCTGTCCGGTGGCATCCAGGACCCGCGACTGCAGATCCGTCTGCACACCGCCAAGGCTCTTGCGCGTCAGGACCGAGAGCCGGACGGCGAGCAGGGGACCGTGCCGCGGATCCAACAGCCGGTGCGGCGGGGCGACCCGCATGATCTTGTCGGTGGCGAAACGCCGCGCTGCCCGGATCGCCGCCAGCTGCGGATCCTTGCCCATCCCGCTGGCAAACTGCCGGTCCCGGTCGCGGATCAGCTGCTCCAGGGCCGCGGGGTCGATGAGCTGCCCGCCCGTCAGATCGTTCATCTGCCCGGCGAGCCCGGCGGGGTCCGCTGCCTGCAGGAAGTCCACGCCGCGGTCCAGGAACCGCTGCAGCGGTGTATCGCTGCCGGGCTTCAGCCGTGAGACCAGCCGCCGGACGTCCTTGCCCGTGAGATCCGGGTTCTGCTCGGATCCTGACAGTGCGAACTCCTTCAGCGCGATGCTGCGGTTCAGGACGAACCATGAATGGGCATGTCCCGTGGCCAGGATGTGGCGCAGGGCGCCGAGCGAATCGAAGCCCGGAAACAGCGGAGGCGGGAGCATCCGCCCCGTCGCGTCCAGCCACAGGGCCGACGGTCCGGGCAGGATCCGGATGCCGTGCCGCGGCCAGACCGGGGCATGGTTGTGGATACCCTCCGGGTAATGCCACATCCGGTCCCCGTTGATGAGGAGTCCGCCGGCGCGGCCCACGGCCGGGAGGAAGTCCCCGTCCACGGATGCCGGCACGCCACTCAGCATCCGCTTCGGCGCCGCGCCGCCTGGCCACTGCTTGCGGACCACATTGTGGTTGCCGCCGATGCCGCCGCTTGTCACCACCACGGCCGCGGCCGCAGCCTCGAAAGTACCGGCCGGGCGTCGTGAAGAGCTTTCGCCCCGGCCTGCGCCGCTGGCTTCGAGCAATTCGCCACGCACGCCGCTCACCCGGCCCGCGGTTTTCACGAGCCCGGTGGCGCGGTGGCGGAAATGGAAGGACACGCGGCCGGCGGCTTCGCCTTCGCGCAGCTTGGCAAGGAAGGGGGCCACCAGCGCCGGTCCCGTGCCCCACGCGACATGGAAGCGCGGGACAGTGTTGCCGTGGCCGTCCGGGCCGTAGCCGCCGCGTTCGGCCCACTGCACCAGGGGAAACAGCCCGACGCCCAGCGCGGCGAGCCAGGCACGCTTCTCACCGGCGGCGAAGTTCACGTACGCCGCCGCCCACTCCTTCGCCAGGGCGTCCTCCGGCCGGTCGAATCCCGCCGATGCGTGCCAGTCGGCGAGGGCCAGCTCTTCACTGTCCCGCACCCCGAGCCGCCGCTGCTCCGGAGTGTTGACCATGAAGAGGCCGCCGAAGGACCAGTGCGCCTGGCCACCGACGGAGGCCTCGGGTTCCTGATCGAGCACCGCCACCCGGCGGCCGGCGGCATAGGCCTGGGCCGCGGCCACGAGCCCTGCCAGGCCGGCGCCGACCACCACAACATCGGCCTCGATCCCGCGACCCGAAGCCCCACGGCCGCCCGTTCCGACACCCTCATTGCTGGTCATGGCTTCATGCTAACTCGCGCCGGCGCACTTCCGCCGCCGGGCCCGGGCACGGGGCGCCGCAGTCACAATGACAGTCACAACGGGCAGTCACAACCGTGCCGGCGGGTGCGCTGGTTTGGTCTGCGCGGCCCGAACCGGAAAACTAGAGGCATGCGCGTATATCCCACATTTTTCCGGCTGGCCTTCTCATGGATGGACGCCGAACGCGCCCATAAGGTCGGGTTCAAGGCCATCCGCCTCGCCCACAGCTGCGGTGCCGGGCGGTTGCTGCAGAAGTTCACCGCCCCCGCGGCGTCGCTGCAGACCCAGGCGTTTGGCCTGACCTTCCCGTCCCCATTCGGCCTGGCTGCCGGCTTCGACAAGGAAGGCCACGGCATCGAGGCGCTGGCGGAGCTCGGCTTCGGCCATGTGGAGGTCGGCACCATCACCGGCCAGGCCCAGCCCGGGAACCCGGCGCCGCGGCTGTTCCGCCTCGTGGAGGACAGGGCCGTCGTCAACCGCATGGGGTTCAACAACGACGGCGCCGCGGCGGTGGCCCCGCGCCTGAAGTCCGCCCGCGCCGCCCTGCAGCGCCAGCACCCCGGCGTCCGGCCCGTGATCGGGGTGAACATCGGCAAGAGCAAGGTGGTCGGGCTCGAGGATGCGGTGTCCGATTACCTGATCAGCGCGCGCAGCCTGGCCCCCGCTGCGGACTATCTCGTGGTGAACGTCAGCTCGCCCAACACCCCCGGTCTTCGGCTGCTGCAGGACGTGGAGACCCTGCGCCCGCTGCTGGCCGCAGTGGGGGAGGAGGCGGACAAGGCCGCCGGCCGCCACGTTCCCCTCCTGGTCAAGATCGCGCCCGACCTCAGTGATGAGGACATCGACGACGTCGCGCGCCTGGCGCTTGACCTGAAGCTGGACGGCATCATCGCCACCAACACCACGATCGCCCGCACCGGGCTCGCCTCCAGCCCCGACAAGGTTGAGGCGTGCGGAGCAGGAGGTCTTTCCGGGGCGCCCCTGAAGAAACGGTCCCTGGAGGTCCTGGCCCGGCTCAAGTCCGTCACCGGCGGAGCGCTGACCCTGGTCTCGGTGGGGGGCGTCGAAACGGCACAGGACGTGCAGGAACGGCTGGACGCCGGCGCCACCCTCGTCCAGGGCTACACGGCGTTCCTTTACGAGGGACCTTTCTGGGCCGCCCGCATCAACCGGCTGCTGGCCACCCACCCGAGCCGGCGCTAGCCCTTGCGCTGCGATCGGGCCGGACCGGTCGCAGCAACCAAGAAGCCCCCGACAGGTGACTGCCGGGGGCTTCTTGGTTGAAGAATCGTGGAAGGGAAATGTCAGGCGGGGAACTCGCCGCGCCGGACCTGGGGCTTGGGCAGGCGYAGGCGGCGGAACTGCAGGGAGCGCATGGAGCCGTACCAGACGGTGCCGCGCTCGACGTCGCCGAACTTTTCGCCGAGCCGTTTCTTAAGCTTGCGGGAGAGGATAAAGACGTCCACGAAGACCGCGAGGAACATGACCCAGAAGGCGCCCAGGACGTAGACCATCTGTGCGCTGGAGGCCGGCACGAGCAAGGAGATGATGACAAACAGCAGGGCGCCGAACATGAGGAACTCGCCAAGGCTGAAGCGGGCATCGACAAAATCACGGGCGAACCGCTTCTGCGGACCCTTGTCCCGCAGCGGCAGGAACTTATCGTCACCGGTGTCCATGGCCTGCCGCATCTTGAGCCGCTGCTCCGTGACGGCGGCGCGCTCGGCAGCCTTGGAAGCCTTGCGGTCCTCCGGCACGAGGGGCCGCTTGCGGGCCGCCTCCTGGGCGCTGCGCTTGGGCGTGGGTGTGCCCTTGCCGGTCACGGCGCTACGGGCTGCTGCCTCGGATGCCTGCTGGTCAACTACGTCCTGCGCCGATGGCGCTTCCTTTTTACGTCCAAACACCCCTAAAGAATACCCCGCAGACGCAGGCCCGAGACCCAGCCCACACGGCGCAGGCCCGGGCGTGACGCTGTTTGTAGTGATTCAGAGCACGGGTAGTGTTTTGGCCATGACTTCATCTACCGCGGGGAACCCGCAGACCACCATGGACCACGA
Source organism: Arthrobacter sp. P1_A5 (assembly GCF_056406825.1). Taxonomy (NCBI): domain Bacteria; kingdom Bacillati; phylum Actinomycetota; class Actinomycetes; order Micrococcales; family Micrococcaceae; genus Arthrobacter; species Arthrobacter sp. P1_A5. The sequence continues at coordinate 6,547 of NZ_JBFTZL010000095.1, forward strand.
GGGCACCATCGATGCCGAGGCCCTCCGCCAGGCCGTTGCCGAATCGTTCGACGAGACGATCGGCCAGCTGACGGACCTTGTTGCCATTCCGGGCATCGCCTGGCCCAGCTTTGATCCCGCCCCGTTGAACCGCAGCGCCGACGCCGTCGCCAGCCTCGTGCGGGCCAGCGGCTTCGACGACGTCCGGATCCTCCGCTGCGACAAGGAAGACGGGACGCCCGGCGGGCCCGCCGTCGTCGCCCGCCGCCCGGCCGCGGAGGGCAAGCCGACAGTCCTGCTGTACGCCCACCACGACGTCCAGCCCACGGGCGACCTGGCACTGTGGGAAACCGACCCCTTTACCGCCGTCGAGCGCGACGGCAGGCTCTTCGGCCGCGGTGCCGCCGATGATAAGGCCGGCATCCTGGCGCACATCGCCGCCTACTCTGCGGTCACGCGCGTGCTCGGTGACGAACTGGGCCTGGGCGTGACGTTCTTCTTCGAGGGCGAAGAGGAGGCCGGCTCGCCAACGTTCCGGCAGTTCCTGGAAACCCACCGCGAGCTGCTCCGCGCCGACGTGATCGTCGTGGCCGACTCCAGCAACTGGAAGGTCGGCATTCCAGCCCTGACCACCAGCCTGCGCGGCCTGGTGGACGGCACCATCGAGGTCAAGGTCCTGGACCACGCCGTGCACTCGGGCATGTTCGGCGGCCCCGTGCTCGACGCCCCGACCCTGCTGGCCCGCCTGATCGCGACCCTCCACGACGACGAGGGCAGTGTCGCGATCAAGGGCCTGGTGAGCCGCGATGACGTGGTTGTCGACCTCACCGAGGAGGAGTACCGCGCCGACRCCTCCGTGCTCGACGGCGTGAAGCTCGCCGGGACCGGCAGCATTGCCTCACGCATGTGGACCAAGCCCGCCCTGTCCATCATCGGCTTTGACGCCCCGGCCGTGGACGTGGCCTCCAACACCCTGCTGCCGCGGGCCCGGKCCAAGTTCAGCCTGCGCCTGGCCCCGGGGCAGGACCCGGCGGCCGCCATGGAGGCTGTCCGCCAGCACGTCGAAACCCACGCCCCGTTCGGCGCTGAGGTGGTGTTCACCCCGGGGGAGAGCGGCAACTCCTTCCTGACGGACACGAGCTCGAAGGCCGCGTCCGTGGCCATGTGGGCCCTGGGCGAGGCCTGGGGCGTGCCCGCCGTCGAAATGGGGATCGGCGGATCGATCCCCTTCATCGCGGACCTCACCGAGCTCTACCCGGACGTGCAGATCCTGGTCACCGGCGTCGAGGATCCCGATTCCCGAGCCCACAGCGCCAACGAATCGCTGCACCTGGGTGACTTCCGGAACGCAATTGTCGCCGAGGCCCTGCTGCTCGCGCGCCTGAACAACGAAGGCGCGCTCTAGCCCCCGCGCCTGGCGCGTCCCGGGGAACATCCAGCCGTCTCCCACGGTTACGTCAGAAGTTAGAGCTACAGGGCTGCGCGAAGTAGCATGTAGCTATAGCCCATACCGTTTAAGTAGGGGCGGGCACCGTGTGAGCGGGGCCGCCACCACCGTTGCAAGAAGGTAGGCCATGAGCACTACAACCAATGAAAACAGCGCCGGCAACTCTGCCGCCGAGGCCGGYGAGCTGGCCACGCACGAGGTCATGCTGACCGACGTCGCGGCCGGAAAGGTCCGCAGCCTGCTGGAGCAGGAAGGGCGCACCGATCTGCGCCTCCGCGTTGCCGTGCAGCCCGGCGGTTGCTCCGGCCTGATTTACCAGCTGTACTTCGACGAGCGGCTGCTCGACGGGGATGCAGTGCGCGACTACGACGGGGTCGAAGTCGTCGTCGACAAGATGAGCGTTCCTTACCTCAGCGGTGCCAGCATCGATTTCGAGGACACCATCGCCAAGCAGGGCTTCACGATCGACAACCCGAATGCCGGCGGGTCCTGCGCCTGCGGAGATTCTTTCCACTAATTCCTTCCACTAAGGCCGGGCATTTTGCCCGGCCTTAGTGCCGCAGGGTCCTCAACGAGCGGCGCCTACAAAAAGCTCCCGACGCACGGTGCGGACATGTGGGCGAAAACTCCCGCGGAGCGGTAAGCTCTACACCGAGTAGTAAAACTTTTCGTTTGCCCTGCCCGTAATTTGCGGGGCAACAGCAACAAGTAGGAAGGGCCGTCTGTGAGTTCGCAGAACCGAACCGGCAGCCGACGCAAACAGATCACTACGATCACTGGCTTGGCACTAGCCGGCGCGTTGGCTTTGACTGGATGTTCACCAGAGGTACAGAAGGGCTGGTTGCCCACCGAGCGTGGCACCACCAATCACACTGACCTCATCATGGACCTCTGGGTCAACTCATGGATTGCCGCGCTGGTCGTCGGCATCATCACCTGGGGCCTGATGATCTGGTGCATCGTCGCTTACCGGCGCCGCAAGGGCACCGTGGGCTTCCCGCGCCAGAACAGCTTCAACCTTCCGCTTGAAGTGTTCTACCTGACGATCCCGCTGTTCATGGTCCTGGTGTTCTTCTACTTCACCGACCGCGACCAGCAGTCGATCGATGACCGCTCAACGCCGGCCGACGTCGTCGTCGACGTCCGCGGCAAGCAGTGGGCGTGGGACTTCAACTACTTGAAGGGCAACGTCGTCACCGAGGACGTGCACGAAGCCGGCGTCCAGGCGCACCTGACCGGTAACGACGTGGACAAGAACAAGCTGCCCACCCTGTACCTCCCGGTTAACAAGTCGGTTGACCTCGAGCTCAACGCGCGCGACGTCATCCACTCTTTCTGGGTTCCTGCCTTCCTGCAGAAGCGCGACATGATTCCCGGCAAGACCAACTACATCCGGTTGACGCCCACCAGGGAGGGCACCTACGACGGTAAGTGCGCCGAACTCTGTGGCGAGTACCACTCCGAAATGCTGTTCCGCGTGAAGGTTGTCTCCGAGTCGGAGTTCCAGGCGCACATGAACCAGCTGCGCCAGGACGGGAACACCGGCCTGCTCGGTGAAGAGTACGACCGCAACCCGGCCCCGGCCGAAACCAAGTAAGGGGAGCGACGTGGCAACTTACACTCAATCCGCCGGGATCCTCGAGGCTCCCGTAGTACCGAAGTCCAAGGGACGCATCGTCGTCAACTGGATCACCTCGACCGACCACAAAACGATCGGGTACATGTACCTGATCGCGTCGTTCATCTTCTTCTGCTTCGGCGGCATCATGGCGCTGCTGATCCGTGCCGAGCTCTTCGAGCCCGGCATGCAGATCCTGCAGACCAAAGAGCAGTACAACCAGCTCTTCACCATGCACGGCACCGTCATGCTGCTGATGTTCGCGACGCCGCTGTTCGCCGGCTTCACCAACGTCATCATGCCGCTGCAGATCGGTGCCCCCGACGTCGCCTTCCCGCGACTGAACGCACTGGCCTTCTGGTTCTTCCTCTTCGGCTCCACGATCGCCGTCTCCGGGTTCATCACCCCGCAGGGTGCCGCGTCGTTCGGCTGGTTCGCGTACGCGCCCCTGTCCAACACGACGTTCAGCCCCGGCGTGGGCGGCGACCTCTGGGTCTTCGGCCTGGCGCTCTCCGGCTTCGGCACCATCCTCGGCGCCGTCAACTTCATCACCACCATCATCTGCATGCGCGCCCCGGGCATGACCATGTGGCGGATGCCGATCTTCACCTGGAACGCCCTCGTGACCTCCATCCTGGTCCTGATGGCCTTCCCGCCGCTGGCCGCCGCGCTGTTTGCCCTCGGCGCCGACCGCCGCTTCGGTGCGCACATCTTCGATCCCGAGAACGGCGGTGCCGTCCTCTGGCAGCACCTGTTCTGGTTCTTCGGYCACCCTGARGTSTACATCATCGCGCTGCCGTTCTTCGGCATCGTCTCCGAGATCTTCCCGGTCTTCAGCCGCAAGCCGATCTTCGGCTACAAGGGCCTGGTCTACGCGACCATCTCCATCGCCGCCCTGTCCGTGACTGTGTGGGCCCACCACATGTACGTCACCGGCTCGGTCCTGCTGCCGTTCTTCTCCTTCATGACGATGCTCATCGCCGTTCCGACCGGTGTGAAGTTCTTCAACTGGATCGGCACCATGTGGCGCGGTTCCATCACGTTCGAGACCCCCATGCTGTGGAGCATCGGCTTCCTGGCGACGTTCCTCTTCGGCGGCCTCACCGGCATCATCCTGGCCTCGCCGCCGCTGGACTTCCACGTCTCGGACTCCTACTTCGTGGTGGCGCACTTCCACTACGTGGTCTTCGGCACCGTCGTGTTCGCCATGTTCGCCGGGTTCTACTTCTGGTGGCCCAAGTGGACCGGCAAGATGCTCAACGAGCGCCTCGGCAAGATCCACTTCTGGATGCTGTTCCTGGGCTTCCACGGCACCTTCCTGATCCAGCACTGGCTCGGCGTCGAGGGCATGCCCCGCCGCTACGCCGACTACATGCCGCAGGACAACTTCACGTGGATGAACCAGTTCTCCACCATCGCCTCGTTCGTCCTCGGCGCCTCGCTGATTCCGTTCTTCTGGAACGTCTACATCACCTGGCGCAGCAACGAGCGTGTGGAAGTTGACGACCCGTGGGGCTTCGGTGCCTCGCTGGAATGGGCCACGTCTTGCCCGCCGCCGCGTCACAACTTCACCTCCCTGCCCCGCATCCGCTCCGAGCGTCCTGCCCTGGACCTGCACCACCCGGAGCTCTCCCAGTCCTACACCGCGGATTCGCCTGCTCCGGCAGCAGCGGCTCTCGGTAACGCCGACCAGAAGGACACCGCCAAGTGAAAATCGAATCAAGGATCTTTGGCTTCGGCGTCTTTTTCTTCGTGCCCGTTGCATTCATCTACGGATACCTGACCAACTGGACTGAATGGGTGGGCGCACTGGCCATCCTGCTGGTTGGCGGACTCGCCGGCATGATCGGCGCTTACCTCGGCTTCACCGGCCGCCGCGTGGGCATGCGCCCCGAGGACCGCAACGACGCAGAGATCCACGAAGGCGCCGGCGAACAGGGACACTTCAGCCCCTGGAGCTGGTGGCCGCTGATGCTGGGCCTGTCCTGCGCCGCAGGGTTCCTCGGCCTGGCCGTGGGTTGGTGGATCGTCTTCATCGCCGGCGGGATGGCAGTGGTCGCACTGGTCGGCTGGGTCTACGAGTACAGCCGCGGTGACCACGCGCACTAGCGCCCACCCGGAATAGTAGTTAAGAACGCACGACGGCGGGCCCCACCAATGGTGGGGCCCGCCGTCGTTTGTCTTGGTTCCTGCGTTCCTGCGTTCCTGCCGGCCGGGTGCGGCGCGTCCCCGCACGCCCAGCCCGCCTGCGCAGCGTCCCGCCTGGAGGGCGGCACCGCACTGCGGGCCGCCGAATGGGAGCGGGGAGGCCCTCAGGCGGCCGCTGCCGATTCCAAGAGGAACCGGAGTTCCTCCAGCGCACCCTCGGCCTCTGCGGGGCTGCAGGATGCCGGGAGGGCGTCCGCAGCGACGGCCAGCTCCACCTCACAGCCGCACTCGAAGTCCTCGGTCATGACCTCCAGCAGCGAGCGGGCGTCGACGCCTGGCCTGCCGTCCTTGCTGATGGTCACCGGGAGGCCGGTCGCCGTGACCGCCCGGACAAATACTGCCGCCGGCCGGGCGTGGAGGCCGATGGCGGCCGTGACGATTGCCTTGCGAACTGGCAACGGGACTCCCTCATGCTGGTGTTGTTCTGTACGTGTTGCTGCTGCACGGGCTGGCCACGCGACCGGTGACCCAGATGGAGGGCGTCCGGCAGGCAGTCCGTCAGACCGGGCGGGCGGCATTGCCCCGGCCACGGCCTGTACCTACAAGGGTAGCGGCGGGGGAGTACCCGGCACGACTTGAGTCGGCGGCGTGGTCTAGACCTGCCGGGTCACGGGCTTACCCTTGAGATATGAGTGTATTTCCCGCGCCGGGCCGCAACCGGAGGCTGGACCATGGCGTCCACTAACGCGTCCAAGATGATTGGCGAGATCGACCGTCAGAGCGGGGTGCCAATCTACGTGCAGTTGCGCGAGATCCTCCGCGCGCACATCGCCGCCGCGTGCCCGCCCGGATCTGCGCTGCCCTCCGAACGGGACCTCGCCCAGCGCTTCGGCCTCGCCCGGATGACCGTGCGCCAGGCCATCGATGCCCTCGTGGGTGAGGAAGTGATTGAACGCGTCGTGGGCCTGGGTACGTTTGTGCGCAAACCCAAATTGGATCTCCAGGTAAAGCTGACTTCCTACAGCGAAGAGATGCAGCGCCGCGGCATGGTCCCGGCCGCCAAGGTGCTGAGCTTCGAGCAAATTGGCGCCAGCGCGTTCCTGGCCCGTGAGCTGCAGTTGGAGGAGGGGACACCCCTGGTCCGGTTCCGGCGCCTCCTGCTGGCCGACAACGAACCGATGAGCGTGGATGAAAACTTCATCCCGGCCCACCGGGTTCCCGGCCTGCTGGACGGCGAACCGCCCACATCGCTCTACAACGTGCTGAGCGAACGCTACGGGCTGGTGATGGAATGGGGTGAGGACATGATCGAGGCGACGGCTGCGTCGCCGTCCACGGCCCGTCTCCTGAACGTCGAGGTCGGAACCCCGCTGCTCAAGATCCAGCGCCACGCGTTCGTGGCCCGCGCGATGGTGGACTACTCCGTGTCCTACTACCGGGCTGACCGCTACAAGCTCTGGGTGCCCCTGCAGCGCCCTGGCGTCCGGCCCACCCGAAACTACGCCTCGGGGTACCGCCCCTGACCACAGCAACGCGGGGCACTCCGCGCCCGTCCCGCCGAGGGGGTTAGGGCGCGAAGTGCCCCGCGTWGCTGTCGTTTCTGTCGTTTCCGGGGAAGCAGGAAGGCCCGGTCCCCAAGGGGGCCYGGCCTTCCTGCGTGGTGCTTGGTGCCGCCTAGTGGCTCAGCGACTTCGACTCAGCGGTTTCAATCGCTTCGTGGGCGCCATGGTGGCCGTGAGCGGCCTCCAGCTCTGCCGGAGTGGCCGGGGCAACCCGGTCCTCGAAGAACCAGCGGGACAGCTTCGCGCGGCGCTTTTCCTTGCGGTCCACGACGCCGTGCTCGTTCGGCACCGCCGGCAGCGGGGCCGGTGACTCGAAGCCGACCAGCTTGTAGCGCTTGTATTCATCCAGCGGGGCGTGGACCTCGATGAACTCGCCGTGCGGCAGGCGCACGATGCGGCCGGTTTCACGGCCGTGCAGGGCAATCTCGCGGTCCTTGCGCTGGAGCGCCAGGGCGACCCGCTTCGTGACGATGAACGCGATAACCGGGCCGATGAAGAACAGTGCGCGCAGCCAGTAGGTGACATCGTTCAGGGCCACGTGGAAGTGGGTGGCGATGAGGTCCGAGCCGGCCGCTGCCCACATGACGCAGTACCAGACGAAACCGGCCATGCCGATTGCCGTACGGGTAGGAGCATTGCGGGGGCGGTCCAGGACGTGGTGCTCGCGGTTGTCC
>NZ_JBFTZL010000096.1:0-13807 GCF_056406825.1 Arthrobacter sp. P1_A5
GCCGACCTGCAGCCGCTGCTGGCCAGGCTGCTCGCCGGCAGCGGTCCGCGGGTGGAGATGGATTCGTTCGACGCCGTGGGCTCGTCCCTGGTCTTCGGGTATCCGCTGCGCAGCACCCGGGACGCCAACCTCGGTGCGCTCATCCTCGGCACGGACGCCCCGCTGACCCCGGCCCAGAACAGCGTTGTCTCCACCGCGGTCGGGCTGCTGGAACTGCTGGTCCGCCAGCGCATCAGCGGCTCCCTGGCCCCGAGCCAGCTGGCCACGGCGCTGCTGCTGCACCCGGAGAGCGTGGCCTTAGGATCCGCACGGCATGTCAACGGGTTCAAGGACCTGCTGGCCCAAAGCATCTCCTCCACCCGGTCCGGCCAGCTGCGGGTCGTGCAGGGTCTCCGGGTTGACGCCGCCCCGGACAGCACCCGGACCCCGGACAGCGCCCGGACCCCGGGCGGACCGGGCGAGGCTCCGGTGCGGGCGCTGCTGGAGTGGCGGCGGCTGTTCGACACCAAACTCGTGGAGCTCACCGAGTACGGCTTTGCCGCCATTACCCGGTTAAAGGTCGACGACGCCCTGCTCGCCGAAGTGGAGCGGCTCGGCTGGCGCCTAGTGATCGGCAGCGGCACCGATTTCGCGAACCTGCCGGAGGCTTACCGGCACGCCGCTTCACTGCGCAACCGCGTTCTCACGAGCCGCCGGAGCGTCCGGGCGGATGACGTGACGTGGTCGGTGGCCGGCCTGCTGGGACCGGCTGCCGGCACCCTGCTGGCGGGCCATCTGCTGGCGCCCCTGCTCGCCCTCGAGCCGGAGCGCCGCGACAGCCTGCTCGGCATCCTGCGGGCCTGGCTGGGCGAAAACGGAAGCTGGGACGCCACGGCAAAGGCCACGGGACTGCATCGAAACAGCGTCCGCCGGCAGATCGGCATCATCGCTGAGCTGCTGGGCCTTGACCTCAACCAGGCCCAGGCGCGCGCGGAACTCTGGATCGCCCTGCAGTACCAGRCCGAGCCTGATCCGCCCACCCCGGCCACCGCAGGTCCGGCGTCCAGTGCACCGGCCACCGCAGGTCAGGCGTCCGCTGCCGGTCAGACTCCCCAGGAGCGGTAGAGCTCCGGGCGGCGGTCGCGCAGGTAGTCCACGGCGTCCTCGATGCCGTCTGCCGCGGCGCGGCCGGGCTCACCCAGCTCGGCAAACAACAGTTCCGGCCCCGCTCCGGCCGCGGCCAGGACCGAGCCGTCCGGGCCCGCGACGATGCTGCCGCCGCGGAAGTCGCAATCATCCTCCGAACCGGTGTGATTAACGTAGGCAACCGTCAGCTGGTTCTCCAGGGCGCGGGCCCGGATCAGCACCTGCGGCACGACGTCGAATCCGCCGGCGAGTGCCGTCGGCACCAGCAGCAGGTCCGCGCCGCGCAGGGCGGCAGCCCGCGCCGACTCGGGAAACTCAATGTCGTAGCAGATGACCAGCGCCGTTTTGTGCCCGCGGAAATCCACGACGCCGGGGGCAGCCGCGGCGGGCGTAAACGCCGCCCGCTCGTCCGGGCCGAACAGGTGCACCTTGTCGTAACTGAGCAGCTCCTCGCCCGCCTCGTCGACCAGGGTGGCGGAAATGTGCCACCCGCCGGCCGGCGTCACCGCGGGCAGGCTGTAGACCAAGGCGATGGTGTTGCGCCGCGCGATGCCGGCCAGGACTTCCCGAAGCGCGGGCAACCTGCCGGGATCGAACGCCTCCCGCAGCCGCCGCGGCGCATAGCCCACGGCGAAGAGTTCCGGTGTCACCAGCAACTGCGCACCCGCGGCGGACGCATTGCGCGCCGCGACCTCCACCGCGGCGCAGTTCGCCTCGATGTCCAGCACGGCGGAGTTCGCCTGCATCAGGGCCAGCAGCACCATTACCACCTCACGTTTCCGGGCGCCTCCGCGGGGCGCGGCGGGCTCTCCCGACCAGAGTAGCCGCGGCCCGGAACGCGGGGTGTGGTGCAATTCCACCCGGACAGCGTGCCAGCGGGGCAGAACGTCCTTGCCGCGGAGACGGCGGGTGCTGACCGCCCTCTCCCCGGCATTCGACCGGCGCGGCCGTTATCGTTGCGTTAACTTCTTGACTACAAGGCGCGAATGCGTCACGCTTCATAGCATGCCCTCACCAACGCGCTCAACGAGGAGCCGAACCAAGAACCCCGGATCGCAGTCCGCCCTCCGGCATTTGAACCAGCAGCGGATCATCGAATGCCTCCTCGCGGGCCCATCCACGCAGGCGGAACTGGCCCGCCAGACCGGGCTTTCGACAGCCACGGTCTCGAACATCGTCAAAATCATGCAGGACGCCGGGCTGGCCTCGACTGAACCGATCACCAGTTCCGGGCGGCGCGCCCTGAACGTCCGGCTCAACAGCAACGGGGCCGTCGCCGTCGGAATCGACTTCGGCCGGCGCCACCTGCGCGTCGTGCTGGCCTCGCTGAGTTACCACGTGATCGCCGAAGAGTCTGTCCTGCTGCCCCTGGGCCACCACGCCGAGGAAGGCATCCAGGCCGCCGTCGGGGTGCTGGACCGGCTGCTCACGGACAGCGGCGTGGAACGCAGCGCCCTGGTGGGTGCCGGCGTCGGAATTCCCGGCCCGATCGACCGCCGCACCGGCACCGTCGCGCAAGGCGCGATCCTGCCCGAATGGGTCGGCATCAACATCCTCAAACGCCTCGAAGAAGCGCTGGAACTCCCCGTCTTCGTGGACAACGACGCCAACCTGGGCGCCCTCTCCGAGGTCACCTGGGGGCCGCACAGCGGCATCGGCAACCTGATGTTCCTCAAGATCGGCTCGGGCATCGGCGCGGGGCTGATCCTCAACGGCGTCCCGTACTACGGCAACGTGGGCATCACCGGCGAAATCGGCCATGCCACCATCCACGAGCACGGGCTGATCTGCCGCTGCGGGAACCGCGGCTGCCTGGAAACCATCGCCTCCACCACCACCATGATCGAGCTCCTGAGCCGCGGCGAGGACCGGCCGCTCTCGCCCGGGGACATCGTTCGCAAGGCCCTGGAGAAGGACTCCGCCACGCTCCGTGTCGTGGACGACGCCGGGCTCGCCGTCGGGCGCGCCCTGGGCAACGTGGCGAACCTGATCAACCCCGAAGTCATCGTGGTCGGCGGCCCGCTGGCGGGCCTTGGCCAGCTGCTGCTGGACCCGATCCGGCGCGGCCTGATCCGCCACGCGGTGCCGGTCATTGGCGAGACAACCACCCTCACGATGTCGTCCCTGGGCGACCGGGCCGAGGCCCTCGGGGCCACGGCTTTGGTCTTCCAGCACGCCGGAATCCGGCGAAACTAACCATTTCGTTATGCGGCTGTTGCGTTAAAGACTTGACGACAAGGGCTGTGATCCAGTTTACTTTTCCATCAGACGGCCCTGCGGTTTGCAGGGGCGGACAACGAAGTCATGCATTGGAGGCGTAAGGGCAGATGACGTCCCTCAACACGCACAGTGATCCGCTAATCCTCGAGATGCGTTCCATCACCAAGGAATTCCCGGGCGTTAAAGCTTTGGCCGATGTGAGCCTGCGGGTGAAGGCCGGCGAGATCCACGCCATCTGTGGTGAGAACGGCGCCGGGAAATCGACCCTGATGAAGGTGCTCTCGGGTGTATATCCCTACGGCACCTACACCGGCGACATCGTGTACCAGAACGAGGTCCAGGAGTTCAAGGACATCCGGGCCAGCGAGCACGCCGGGATCGTGATCATCCACCAGGAACTCGCGCTCATCCCCGAACTCTCCATCATGGAGAACATCTTCCTCGGCAACGAGCCAACCAAGCGCGGCGTGATCAACTGGGCCGAGGCCCGGACCCGGTCCACCGAACTGCTGGCCCGGGTGGGGCTGCGCGAGGACCCCGACACCCCCATCAAGGAGATCGGCGTCGGCAAGCAGCAGCTGGTCGAGATCGCCAAGGCCCTGAACAAGTCGGTCAAGCTCCTGATCCTGGACGAGCCCACGGCGGCGCTGAACGAGTCCGACTCCCAGCACCTGCTGGACCTCATGCTGGGCCTCAAGGGCCGCGGAATCACCTCGATCATCATTTCGCACAAGCTCAACGAGATCGAACAGATCGCGGATGAGATCACGATCATCCGCGACGGCAAGTCGATCGAGACCCTGAACGTCAAGGCCGACGGCGTCGACGAGGACCGGATCATCAAGGGCATGGTGGGCCGGACACTGGAATCACGGTTCCCGGACCACGAGCCGAAGATCGGCGAGGTCCTCTTCGAGGTGAAGAACTGGAACGTCGGGCATCCGCAGATCCAGGACCGCCTGGTCTGCAAGAACTCCAACTTCTTTGTCCGCCGGGGCGAGATCGTCGGGTTCGCGGGCCTGATGGGCGCCGGACGCACCGAGCTGGCCCGGTCCGTGTTCGGCCGCTCCTACGGCCGCTTCATCTCGGGCCATGTCTACAAAGACGGCAAGGAACTGCAGCTCAGGAGCGTCCGCCAGGCGATCGACGCCGGGCTGGGTTACGTCACCGAGGACCGCAAGTCCCTGGGCCTGAACCTGCTGGACGACATCAAGGCCACCACCGTCTCGGCAAACCTGCGCAAGATCAGCAAGAACTTCGTGGTGGACGCCAACAAGGAATACGCCGTCGCGGAGGAATACCGGAAGTCGCTGCGGACCAAGACGCCCTCCGTGGAGGAAGGCGTCGCGAAGCTCTCGGGCGGCAACCAGCAGAAGGTCGTGCTGGCGAAATGGATGTTCACCGACCCGGACGTGCTGATTCTGGACGAGCCCACCCGCGGGATCGATGTCGGGGCCAAGTACGAGATCTACGGCATCATCCAGAAGCTGGCCAACGAGGGCAAGGCCGTGATCGTCATTTCCTCGGAACTGCCCGAACTGCTGGGCCTCTCGGACCGGATCTACACGATTTTCGAAGGCGCCATCACCGGTGTGCTGAACAAGGACGAAGCCAGCCAGGAAAGCCTCATGAAACTCATGACGTCCGCCCGCAAAACCGCTTGACCCTTTGGGACAAACCAGAACAATCCGAACACCCCGGACACAAGGACTGAAACAATGAACGCGCTCAAGAAGCTCTTTGGCGGCAACACCCGCCAATTCGGCATGATCTTCGCCCTGGTTGCGCTGATCGTGTTCTTCGAGATTTTCACGGAGGGCCGCACGCTCACATCGGGCAACGTCATCAACCTCTTCAACGGCAACTCCTACATCCTGATCCTCGCCATCGGCATGGTGCTGGTCATCATCGCCGGGCACATCGACCTCTCGGTCGGTTCCGTCGCGGCCTTCGTGGGTGTCTGCGTGTCACTCTTCATCCGCGACTGGGGGCTGCCCTGGTACATCGGCGTCCTGATGGGGCTCGGGCTCGGCGTCCTGATCGGGGCCTGGCAGGGATTCTGGGTGGCCTACGTCGGCATTCCCGCGTTCATCGTGACGCTGTCCGGCATGCTGATCTTCCGCGGCGCCAACCAGTTCGTCGGCAAGTCGAACACCATCCCGGTCCCGGCGGATTTCCAGTACATCGGCTCCGGCTACCTGGCCGAGTTCGGCCCGAAGACCGGCTACAACAACCCCACTATGCTGATCGGCCTGCTCGCCGTCGCGTTCGTAATCTTCAGCGAGATCCGGTCCCGCCGCAACGCCAAGAAGCTCGGCGCCGAGGTCCCCGAAGCCTGGGTCATGATCCTCAAACTCGTGCTGGTCTGCGGCGCCATCCTCTACGCGACGTACCTCTTCGCCACCGGCCGTCCGGGCACGTCCTTCCCGGTGCCGGGCCTGATCCTCGCGGTCCTCATCATCGTCTACGGCTTCATCTCCTCCAAGACCGTCATCGGCCGCCATATCTACGCGGTCGGCGGCAACCGGCACGCTGCGGAGCTCTCCGGCGTCCAGTCCAAGAAGGTCAACTTCCTGGTCATGATGAACATGTCCTTCCTGGCCGGCCTCGCGGGCATGATCTTCGTTGGCCGCTCCACCGCCTCGGGACCGTTCGACGGCGTCGGCTGGGAACTGGACGCCATCGCGGCCGTCTTCATCGGCGGCGCCGCCGTCACCGGCGGCGTGGGCACCGTGATCGGCTCGATCATCGGCGGCCTGGTCATGGCCGTACTGAACAACGGCCTGCAGCTGCTCGGCGTCGGCGCCGACCTCACCCAGATCATCAAGGGCCTCGTGCTCCTGATCGCCGTCGCCTTCGACGTCTACAACAAGACCCAGGGCAAGAAATCGATCGTCGGCATGCTGATGAAGAACTTCGGCCGCAGCAGCGAGATCAAGGCCGACGAGACCACGCARACCAAAGAGGTCATYTCRAGGGGRATCTRATCCCCTCCCCCCAGTTCCCCAACCCCACAATTCTCCGCACACCACCGAAAGAAAGTGAACCAAGCAATGCGAATGATTGGTAAAGCAGGAAAGGCAGCAGCAATCGCTGCTATTGCGGCACTGGCGCTGACAGCCTGCGGCCGTTCCGACACCGGAACCACCAGCGGTTCCTCCACCGGAGGCGAAGCATTCCCGAAGGGCTCCGCGATCGGCGTCGCACTCCCCCAGAAGACCTCCGAAAACTGGGTCCTGGCCGAGCAGCTGTTCAACGACGGCCTGACGGCGGCCGGCTACAAGCCGGACGTGCAGTTCGCCAACGGCGGCGTCTCGGAGCAGCAGAACCAGATCAGCGCCATGATCACCAAGGGCGACAAGGTCATCATCGTCGGCGCCATCGACGGTGCACAGCTGGGCACCCAGCTCCAGCAGGCCAAGGACGCCGGCGCAACGATCATCGCGTACGACCGTCTGCTGCTGAACACCCCGAACGTGGACTACTACGTGGCCTACGACAACTTCAAGGTCGGTGAACTCCAGGGCAAGGCGCTGCTGGACGGCATGAAGGGCAAGAAGCCGGAAGGCCCGTACAACATCGAGCTCTTCGCTGGTTCCCCTGATGACGCCAACGCGAAGGTCTTCTTCGACGGCGCCATGAGCGTCCTGAAGCCGAAGATCGACGACGGCACCCTCAAGGTCCTCTCCGGCCAGACGAGCTTCGAGCAGGCTGTGACCCAGGGCTGGAAGGCAGAAAACGCCCAGAAGCGCATGGACACCCTCCTCGCCGGAACCTACGGCACCGCAGCCCTCGATGGCGTGCTGTCCCCGAACGACACCATTGCCCGCGCGATCCTGACCTCCGTCAAGGCCGCCGGCAAGCCGCTTCCGATTGTCACGGGCCAGGACTCCGAGGTTGAGTCGGTCAAGTCCATCATGGCGGGCGAGCAGTACTCCACCATCAACAAGGACACCCGCGCGCTCGTTGAGCACTCGATCGTCATGGTCAACGACATTCAGGCAGGCAAGACGCCCGAGATCAACGACGACAAGTCCTACAACAACACGGTCAAGGTTGTTCCCGCCTACCTGCTGGAACCGGTCATCGTCACCAAGGACAACGTCCACACGGCGTACGAGAACGATCCGGTCCTCGGCCCGATCACCAAGCAGTAGTTCCTTATCTGGGCGACCGCTTCACCGGCCGCACCAGAGTACAGAGCCCCGGCTCTCCCGCAAGGGAGGGCCGGGGCTCTTGCGTTGGCCGTGGTGCGCGGCCGTGGTGTCCCGGCTGGGACCTTGGCGGTGACCTCGCCTGCGGCAATCGGCTTCACAGCGGAGACATAGCTTCGCCGGGAGGTTCGCACAGCGGCCCGTACCACTGTGGGACCAGCGCCGGGCATCGGGCCCGGCAGGAGATCCCCCCAGAGACACCCAAGAAAAATTAGGAGCACCGTGAGCGTTCTTGCCCGGAGTGTAGGCAACGCCTTTCGAAACAAGGTCAGGACCGCCGCTGTGGTGGCGGTGCTGGCCGTAGCCATTGGACTTGCCCTGGCCATGCTCGTGGCCAACCAGGCCGTCACCGGCAAGGTTGCCGAGCTGAACGCCTCGGTGGGCACGGTCCTGACCGTGAACCCGGCCGGCGGCCAGGGGTTCGAGGGCGGCGGCGAGCCGCTGACGTCCGCCCAGGCAGCCACGGCGGCGGCCGTCCCCAACGTCAGCAGCGTGGTCGGCACCAAGGCGCTGCGCCTGCGCAACGCCGCTGACATGGCCGCCGAGGCCGCGTCAGGACGGACAGGCCAAGGCGGCCCCGGCGGCCAGTCGGCCACCTCCGTCACCACGAGCCTCACGGCCGCCGTCGACGCCGGCACCCTCGGCAACCGTAACCAAGCCAGTACCGGTGCCTCCGGAAGCAGCACCTCGGGCACTACCGGCAGCACCGCGCAGGCCGCGCCGGCGTTCTCGCTGCCCATCACGGCAACGGGCATCGGCGCCGAGATGGACTCCACCGGCAAGGCCCTGCAGCTGACGCAGGGCACCGGCCTGGGCAACTACACCGCCGCGTCCACCGGCGCCCTGCTGGGCACCACCCTGGCCACCAAGAACGGCCTCAGCGTGGGCTCGACGTTCACCATCGGTGATAAAACCTTCACCGTCCAGGGGCTGTTCGACGCCGGGACCGCGTTCGGCAACAATGCGCTCTACGTGACGCTGCCGACCGCCCAGACCCTCGCCGCGCTCCCGGACGAACTCTCCACCATGATCGTCACGGTCAATAGCATGGAAAACGTCGACGCCGCCAAGACCGCCCTGCAGACGGCGCTGGGCTCCGACAAGGCCGACGTCACCCAGGGCCAGCGGAACCTTGAGACCGCCGTCAGCTCGCTGGACAGCGTCAAGAACATTTCCTTCATCGCCTTCGTCGCGGCCCTTGGCACCGCCGGCCTGATCATCCTCCTGATCATGGTCATGCTGGTCCGCGAACGACGCCGCGAGATCGGTGTCCTGAAGGCCATCGGCGCCCCGAACCGCACCATCGGCCTGCAGTTTGTGCTGGAGGCCCTCGTGCTGGTGGCCATGGGCAGCGTGGTGGGCGCCGCCGTCGCCTCCCTTGCCAGCGGCGGCATCGCCAGCGCCCTCATCAGTTCAAGCAGCAGCACGAGCGCGGCGGCCACCGGCCAGCGCGGCGGCGCTGGCGGCTTTCCCGGGGGCGGGTTCCCGGGCGGGGCGGGCGGACCGCTGGGCGGGGCCAGCCAGCTGCTGACCTCCGTGACGGCGAGCGCCTCCCCCGGCGTCATCGCCGCGGGCATCGCCGCAGTTTTCGGCGTCGCCATCATCGGCGCGCTCGTCCCGGCCCTGCTCACCGCCCGGATCCGTCCCATCGAAGTCCTCCGAGGAGAATAGCCATGATCGAAGTCAAGAACCTGGTCCGCACGTTCAAGTCCGGCGACCGGACCATCAAGCCGGTCAACGATGTCAGCTTCGAGCTCGGGCAGGGCACGCTGGCCTCGATCGTGGGCAAGAGCGGCAGCGGCAAGAGCACCCTGCTCTCCTTGCTCGGTGCGCTGGACAAGCCCACCAGCGGCGACGTGGTGGTCAACGGCGTGAGCCTGGCCAGCATGCCCGACGGGAAACTGACCAACTACAGGCGCCGGGACATCGGCTTCGTGTTCCAGCAGTTCAACCTGATCCCGAACCTCTCGGCCGTGGACAACGTGATGCTGCCGATGGAATTCGCCGGCGTGCGCAAGGCGGCGCGCGCCGAGCGGGCCCGGCAGCTGCTCGAACAGGTCCAGCTCGATCCGGACAAGCACGGGCGGCGCATCAACCGGCTCTCCGGCGGCGAGCAGCAGCGGGTGGCGATCGCCCGGGCCCTGGCGAACGAACCCAAACTGATCCTGGCCGATGAACCCACCGGCAACCTGGACGAACAGACCGGCGAGCACATCATCGAACTGCTCAGCACGCTCAGCCGGGACCACAACACCACCATCCTGGTGGTCACCCACGACCGTGCCCTGGCCAACAAGACGGACCGGCGCTTCCGGCTCCAGCGGGGCCGGCTCACGGAGGAACCGGCCCGGACCCGTGCGGCGGCGGCCCTGACCGGCTGAGTACCGGCTGCTGAACTCCAGCCGCGACCGACCCCCTGTGGTCCGCCCGGCTGCGGGGGCTTCGGCGGCGGAGCTGCGGGGGCTTAGGCGTCGGAGCTGCGGGCAGGCCTTGGGGGCCCGCCCGCGGCTCCGGCGTCGAGCCGCCGGGGCTGAACTTCGTGAGACTGGATCTCCGCGTCGAACCTCCGCCATGCCAGGGCCGTCAACACTGCGGCCCGCCCGCCCCTGGGTGAGAAGATGGCACCATGTCTGCCCTCATCGCAAAGCCGTGGCTGTTCAGCCAGCCGGACCAGGATCCCCGCACAGCCACCGGCGCCAGGCTGCGCTGGGGCGTCATCGCCACCGGCGGGATCGCCGCTTCGGTCACACGCGACCTTGGGCTGCTGGCGGATGCGGAACTGTACGCCGTCAGCTCCCGCACACAGGCGGCCGCGGACGCGTTCGCGGCCGACTACGGCTTTGTCCACGCCTACGGTGACCAGAACGGCGCGAGTGGCTACGCCCGCCTGCTCGCCAATGACGCCGTCGACGTCGTCTACGTCGCCACCCCGCACGCCCACCATCACAAGATAGCCCTCGCCGCCCTCAACGCCGGCAAGCACGTGCTGTGCGAGAAGGCCCTCACGATCAATGCCCGGGAAGCAGCCGAGTTGATCGCGGCGGCCCGGACCAACGGAGTCTTCCTGATGGAGGCGGTGTGGAGCCRGTTCCTGCCCAGCATGCAGCGGGCGTTCGAGATCGCTGCCTCGGGCGAGATCGGCGAGGTGAAATGGGTCGGCGCCGACCTCGGCTTTCCGGCGCCGTACTCGCCCGGTTCCCGGCTTTGGGCACCCAAGGACGGTGGCGGCGCCCTGCTGGACATGACGGTCTATCCCCTGCTCTGGGCGCTCGGCACCCTGGGGTTCCCGCAAACGGTCAGCGCCACGGGCTGGCTGAACGACGACGGCGTCGACGCCCAGAATGCGTTGACGCTCGGTTACCACCACGGCGCCCAGGCCCAACTGACCTCGTCATTGATGGCCTACGGCCCCCGCACGGCCACCGTCGCCGGCACCAAGGGCTACCTCCAGAGCCCGGGCTCCATCAACAACCCGAAGGAACTGCTGGTCCGGATCGGCTTCGAGGGGCCACGGACGGAGCAGTTCACGGTGGTGGGACGTGGCTACACTTACGAGCTCCGGGAGGTCACGCGGTGCATCCAGCAGGGCCTCACCGAGAGCCCGGTCATGCCGCTGGAGGACTCCCTGAACACCATGCGGCTTTTCGACGGCGTACGCGCGCAGCTCGGCGTGAGCTACCCCAACGACGCCCACTAACCGCCTCCCACTTTCCTCGCCCCAGACAACGGACCCGGCGCATTCCAAGTGTCTCGGTATGCCTACAGTTTCGGCCCCGCTCTGGACTCTCCTGTTGAGGCCGACTTACCCTGTAGGCAATTGTCCAGTCTTCCGGGAGCGGGGGTGCGCGCATGGATCCTGCAGCAGCGTCCTCCCGCGCGGGCCGCACCCTGCGCCCCCTGCGCCCCTTGCGCCGCGTGCTTTTGGCCGCCGTCGCCGGCGCCGCGTGGCTGACACTGACCTGCACGGCTGCGCAGGCGGACGACGCCTGCGCGTTCTACGGGACAGCCGACGGCGCCGGCGAGAGCGCGGCCGCCGCCTCGTGTACGGACGCCGACGACCTCCCTGTTCCCTCCCTCGACGGCGTGGTTTCCGTGGACCTCCCCGCGGTCCCGGCGGGCACCTGGGCGGCGGGCACTGTTCCGGGGCCGGTTGTAGCTTCCGCCGACGTCGTTCCTGCCGACCCGAACGGGCCCACGGACACCGCCCCTGCCCCGGCGGTTCCCGACGCGCCACCGCCCGCCGCCCCTGGGCAGGCGGCACCGGACCCGGCACTCCCCTCCCCGGCGCTCCCTGACCCTTCGCTCCCTGCGCCGGCAGTCACCCCGCCGGCAACCAGGCCCGTGCTGGACCCTGCGATTCCGGTTCCCGGTGTTGTTCCGCCGGTGGTGGACCCTGCGATTCCGGTTCCCGGTGTTGTTCCGCCGGTGGTGGACCCTGCGGTACCGGTTCCCGGCGTCGATCCGCCGGTCGGCGACCCCGCGGCCCCGGTTCCGGAGCCAGCAGCTCCGCTCCCCGGCGACCCGGCGGCCGGGCCACCAGGCGGCGTCGTTCCAGGCGGCACCGTTCCAGGCGGCACCGTTCCAGGCGGCACCGTTCCAGGCGGCATCGTTCCAGGCGGCGACGTCGCGGCGGGATCGCCGGCGGGGACGCCGGCCGCCGTCGATGGCGAATCGGCACCGGCGGCCGCCGCAAAGGCAACCGCCGCCAACGCAGCACCAGCTCAACTGCAGGCGCCTGCTCCCACCGGCACCGTGGCGGCCCGTCCCTTCCCGGCATCTCCTTCCCCCGGTGCCACGGTTGCCTACCCCGCTTTGCTGATCCCTGAACCCCGGGGCGCGGCAGCTGTCCAGTCCGGCGCTGCCCCGCCGGCCGAGGCCCCCGCCGGGACCGGTGAACCGCCGGCTCCCTCCGGCACCCCGGGTCCGGGCCCATGGC
Organism: Arthrobacter sp. P1_A5; assembly: GCF_056406825.1. Classification (NCBI taxonomy): domain Bacteria; kingdom Bacillati; phylum Actinomycetota; class Actinomycetes; order Micrococcales; family Micrococcaceae; genus Arthrobacter; species Arthrobacter sp. P1_A5. Next base: position 12,496 of record NZ_JBFTZL010000096.1, read on the forward strand.
ATGGCGGAACGGGACTGCCTGCGCCTGACGCACTCCCACCGGCTCCGGGCTCGGGGTCCGGCAGCGGGCACTCCGGCGGCGGGCCTGCCGGAACGGCTGCGTGGATGCCCAGCCTGGTCTTCTACCTGCCCACCATCGGGGCCGACGCCATCGGCGGACCGCTCCAGCACGAGTACGCAGCCGTTAGCGCTGATCCCGGTTCTTCCCCTGACTAGTCGGGCCGTCTCTGCCTCCACAGAGCACGGCCCGTCGGGCTGCCTTCGCCGCCCGCCAACAGTCACCCAGGAGAATCCCCCATGGACACGACCGTCCACCGCCGGGCTTCCGGCACCCCAATTCCCGCCAGCCTGACCCCCGCAGCGCCTGCCCACCCGGAGCGCTCCGGTCCGCAGCCGAGACCCGGCTGCAAGCCCCGCCCGCCCTAGCGCATGCCACCGCTCCCATCACGGTCCTGTACCGCCGGAGCGAGGTCGTTGGGTCCGCTGGGGGACCCAACGGCATGCTCCGGCGGAGGGGCGTCCGCGGGGCGTCCGGTGAGGGAATACGCTTCGGCGCCGGGACCGGAGGTCCCCTCTGAACAGAAGCGGATACTAATTACCCTTATCATTCTTTAGGTGCGCCGTCGGTGTGCACACGGAAGATACGGGGACATCGTGAACAGTTCGCCCAACAGCATCACGGCGGAGCCCTTGGGCGGCCGCTACCAGCTGGGGGAGGTGATTGGCCGGGGCGGCATGGCGTCGGTCTACACGGCCAAGGACCTGAACCTTGGCCGGGACGTTGCCCTGAAACTCTTCGCTCCGCAATCGGCGGATCCTGACGAGCTTCGCCGCCAGGAAGCGGAGATCGAGTTGCTGGCCACCCTGAATCATCCAAGCCTGGTGACGCTGTTCGACGCCGGGACGGACACCCGGATTCCCGAGGAGCCCCGGCCCTTCCTGACCATGGAGCTCGTGGACGGCCAGGATCTGCGGACCCGGATCCGCCACAGTCCCCTGCCGCTGGATGAGTTGGCCGTGGTCGGCGCCGGGATCGCCGACGCCCTCGCCTACGTCCACGGCCTCGGCATCGTCCACCGGGACATCAAGCCCGCCAACATCCTCCTCGTGCCGGTCCGGCCAGGCGAACCGCTGCGGCCCAAGCTCACAGACTTCGGCATCGCCCGGATCATCGACGGGACCCGGCTGACGGCCACGGGAACCATGGTGGGAACCGCCGCCTATCTCAGTCCGGAACAGGCCCGCGGCGCCGACCTCGGACCGGCGAGTGACATCTACTCCCTGGGCCTGGTGCTGCTCGAATGCCTCAAGGG
>NZ_JBFTZL010000097.1:0-13742 GCF_056406825.1 Arthrobacter sp. P1_A5
CCATTTGCTGAGGTGCGCGGCCGGCGTCGTACTTGCGGGGGCACCGAGCCGCTGTGACCCGCGCCACGTCCCCGCCGGGACCGGTGTGGCCCGGGGCGGCCGCGGCACGTACGTGCTAAAAAAGACCAGTGCCTAAATTTGTCGACGCCGTCATCCGGCGCCAGGAAATAGTTGACGCAGTCTTCAGGATCATCGCAACGGATGGCCTCGAGCGGGCCTCGCTGCGGGAGGTTGCTGATGAAGCGCAGCTGGCCGTCGGCTCGGTGCGGCACTATTTCGCCAGCAGCGACGAGCTGTTGACCCACGCGTTCGCCGTGGTGGTGGACCGAATCGTCGGCCGCCTCACCGACGCGGACTCCCTGCTGGACGATGCGCCGGCGGCGTCGGGGGAGCAGCATGCGGCCGTCCTGGCACTGCTGGGTGAGTTTCTTCCGCTGGACGAGCAACGGGCGGTTGATGCCTGCGTCTGGATGGCCTTCAAGAATGCCGCCCGGACAAGGCCTTTCCTGGCCGCCGAGGCCGACCGCAGCCACCGGGCGGTGGCCGCCGTCGTGGGCGGGCTCATCCTGGGCCTGGCCGAGGCTGAAGGCGTTGACRCCGACCACGCGGCCGGCCTCGACCAGCAGGTGCTCGTCACCGAAGCGGAACTGCTGCTGGCAGTCCTGGACGGTCTGACGATGCACGCCCTCCTGCAGCCCGAGTGGATGACGGCCGTGATGTGCAGGGATGTCCTCGAAGCCCACCTGGAGGGCCTGAACCGACGGCTGGCGGCCGGGCAGCCAGCCGTTAACGCCTCATAACAACAGGAATAGACTGAGATCGTACGTCTTGCCAAGGAGGCAATTGGATGCACCACACCGGCGGACCAGGCTGGCGGATCACGATGGATACTTCTGGTCCCATGCTCATTGCCCTCTACGTTCGTGACGCCGCCGGTTTGGACACCGCGGGACACCCGGCGCTCTGCCATGCGGCACCGAAGATCCGCGCCTCGGACCACTCCCACCTGATCGCCGAGGTTGGCGGCCCGGCTGCGCTCAAGACCGAATGGGAGGCCTGGTGGGAACAGCTGCTGAAAGACCACCCGGAAATGTCCCCCGAGCTCTCCCCTCCGGGCTTCCGTGCGTTCAGCAATTCGCCGGCCCTCCGGCGCGTGCTGCAGGCCCACTTCGGGGCCGCTTTGACGTGGGCACGGGAACGCCTCGCGGAATACGGGACCCTTGAGGCGGAGCGCGAAGCCAACGGCAACAACGAGCTGCTGGCCGACATGGTGGAGGACCGGCTGCTTGACGTGGGACGGGCTTCAAAGGATTTCGGCCTGACGATCATCGAGCTCCCGCTTGCGGAGCCGCGGGCCTGGTATCTCGAGCCCGATAAAATCATCATGAGCCACGAGCTGTTGTCCCAGCCGGAGCTGTTCCGCAGCTACGTGCAGCCAGTGGTCGATCTCCTCGTCTGAGCCCGCCCGGTCGCGGCTGACCCCGGTAGCGGCTGCCCCGTTGCAACTGCCCCCGGTAGCGGTCAGGTGCCGGGGGCGTCTGCGACGGTTACCCTGACCTGGCCGGCCGGGACTTGGGCAGGCTGCCAGCCGTCGCGGGACTGCCGGTTCCAAGCGCGGCCGTCGACCTCCACGCTGGTGATTTCGAGCTCCTTGGCGTTGGCCACGGCCCACTGGCCCACAGCCCAGGCCTGGGTTCCTTCGGCCTCCACGAGCAAGGTCCGGCCGTCGGTGGATGCCGTCACGTCCCCGAGAGCAGCGGTCAGCCCTGCGGTGACGGCGGCAGGATTCCCGGCGGCGTCGGGGGAGCGCAGCGAGCAGTCCAGGCCTGCGGGCGTCTGCCCGCTCAGGGCGGAAGCGAAGGCGCGGGCCATCACCTCATGCTGGGCGTAGGCCTCCGGGTACGCGGAGCGCTGGACGCGCTGGGCGGCAACGGTGATATCGAGCGACTCGTACCCGGAAACCTCGACGAGCGCATCGTAGAACGCATTGCTGGCGTGGTACGGGTCCATCACCTGCGCCGTGGTGCCCCAGCCCTGGGACGGCCGCTGCTGGAACAGTCCGCGGGAGTCGGGACCGGCCTGGTCGCCATGGCCGATGTTGCGTAGTTTGGATTCCTGCATCGAGGTGGCCAGCGCTATGCTGGCGGCCCGGGCCGGAAGTCCCCTCCGGACCGCGACGGCGGTGATGAGGGCAGCGTTGGCCGCCTGGTCGGTGGAGAGGTCATCGCCTCCGCTGCCCGTGGCCGTGCAGCGTTCGGTGATCAACGTCTCCGACCGCTGCAGGAACGCCACCGCGGTGTAGATGCCGCCCGCGACCATCGCAAGGGTCAGCAGAAGGACGATCCGGCGCCGCCAGCTCCCTCGTCGTGCCACGAAAATACTCCCTCAGGCCCCTGCGGGCTGCGTCATCGGCTTTTTCGTCGGGGCGGGTCGGCCCCGCCGGCGCGGTCTTCGCCGCCCGCCATACCGTACCAGCCGGTTCGGTCAGTTGGCGTGCAGGGCCTCGTTGAGCTCCACCGTCTGGCCCTTGCGGGGGAGGACCTCAACCTCACCAGTGGTGGAATTGCGGCGGAAGAGCAGGTTCGGAACGCCGGAAAGGTCCACGGCCTTGACGATCCGGCTGGTGTCTTCGCCGTCGGCGTCCTTGGGGCCGATCACGCGCACACGGGTGCCGGCGGTGACGTAGAGGCCTGCCTCCACCACCGAGTCGTCACCGATGCTGATGCCCACACCGGAATTGGCGCCGAGGAGGACCCGCTCGCCGAGGGAGATCTTTTCCTTGCCGCCGCCGGAGAGGGTTCCCATGATCGAGGCCCCGCCGCCGACGTCGGACCCGTCGCCGGTGACGACGCCGGCCGAGATCCGGCCCTCGACCATGGAGGTACCCAGGGTTCCGGCATTGAAGTTCACGAAGCCCTCGTGCATGACCGTGGTGCCTTCGGCCAGGTGCGCACCGAGCCGGACCCGGTCGGCGTCGGCGATCCGGACGCCGGAGGGAACGACGTAGTCCACCATGCGCGGGAACTTGTCCACGCCGAACACCGTGACGGCGCCGCGCTTGCGCAGGCGCGCCCGGGTCAACTCGAAGTCCTCTACGGCTGCGGGGCCGAAGTTGGTCCACACCACGTTGGGAAGCTTGCCGAAGATGCCTTCAAGGTTGATGGTGTTGGGCTGGACGAGCCGGTGGGAGAGCAGGTGCAGGCGAAGGTAGGCGTCCGCCGTGTCCGCGGGTGCCGCATCCAGGTTGATCTGGGCAAAGACAACTATCTGCTCAGTGCCCCGGTCCTGGTCAGTGCCGCTGGCGGCGATGTCGATCAGCGACTGGTCCGCGTTCTCCACGTCATGCAGGTGCTCCGCGGCGACTCCGAGCGCCGGCGCCGGAAACCACACGTCCAGCACGGTGGCGTCACCGTTGCGGGTAGCCACGGTGGCCACCCCGTAGCCATAGGCAGAGCGGGCGTCAGAACGGGCGTCGGCGGGCACAGCGGAAGCAGCAGTTTCAGTCATGGCCCAAGTCTAACGAGAGGCCCCTCGGGCGCTGAAACTCATGACACCCGATTGGCACGCTGCAGGGGCCACTTGACGCCTGGAAACGGCCCCGGTAGCGACTCAGGTGGGACGGGGAGGCAAACAGATAAGGTGGAACGGTGACCCCCACGAATCCGCGCACCCCTGCCAGTGCCACCGCCAGCGTCCCTGTCCGCACACCGGTCCATCTGGACCTCCGCCAGGACGTCGCCCTGCTCACGGCCGCCCTGATCGACATCAACAGCGTCTCCGGCAACGAGGGGGTCCTGGCCGACGCCGTGGAGCATGCCCTCCGCCAGCTGCCGCAGCTGGAGCTGGTCCGCGACGGCGATTCGATCATCGCCCGCACCAACCTGGGCCGGGCCGAGCGCGTCATCCTGGCCGGCCACCTGGACACCGTGCCGTTGCCCACCACCGAGGGCTCGCTGGGGACCGTGCCGGCGTATTGGCCCTCCGGGGCCCCGGGAGAGGGGATCCTCTACGGCCGCGGCGCCACTGACATGAAGGGCGGCGTCGCCGTGCAGCTGGCGCTGGCGGCCACCATGTTCGACGGCGGGGCGGAACCAGGCAAGGACGTCACGTTCGTCTTCTACGACCACGAGGAGGTCGAGGCCGTGAAGAGCGGCCTGGGCCGTCTGGTGCGCAATCACGGCTCCCTGCTCGGCGGGGACTTCGCGATCCTGCTCGAGCCGACCGACGGGACGGTGGAGGGCGGCTGCAATGGCACCAGCCGCTTCGAAGTGACCACGAACGGCGAGGCTGCCCACTCGGCCCGGGCCTGGATGGGCAGCAATGCCATCCACGCCGCGGCCCCGGTCCTGGCCCGGCTGGCGGCGTATGAGCCGCAGACCGTGACGGTTGACGGCCTGGACTACCGCGAAAGCCTCAACGCCGTGAAGATCCACGGCGGCACGGCCGGAAACGTCATCCCGGACAAGTGCGTCGTGGAAATCAACTACCGCTTCGCGCCGGACAAGACCCCGGACGGAGCCGAAGCCGTCGTGCGCGAACTGCTGGACGGATTCGACGTCGTGCGCACCGACAGCGCGGCCGGCGCGCGGCCGGGCCTGAACGACCCCGCGGCGGCGTCCTTCGTCGCCGCCGTCGGCGCGGAGCCGAAGCCCAAGTACGGCTGGACCGACGTCGCACGCTTCAGTGAACTGGGCATCCCCGCGGTGAACTTTGGACCCGGCGATGCTCTGCTGGCGCACAAGGACAACGAACACGTCGAAGCGGACGCCATCCGCGAATGCCTGCGGGCGCTGCGGACCTGGCTGAGCGCCTAGCAAAGCCTAGGAAGCAACGCCCAGGAACCAACGCCCAGGACACAAGTAACGCACAAAGGGTCCGGAACCTCCGTGAGGTTCCGGACCCTTTGTGGGTGGGACGGCTTACTTGGCGGCCGGAATACCGGCGACCGGCACGTGCGCCACGCCGCCGGCGGCGCGCTTGGAGCCGCGGCGTTCGAGCCAGATGGCCAGGCGGGAGACCGCCAGGTCGATCGCGATGTAGATGGCCGCGGCCACGAAGAACACCGGGAACAGGTACTGCGGACCCAGGAAGTCCGCCATGACCTGCACGGCCCGGAGCAGCTCGCCGTAGGCGACGATGTAGCCGAGCGACGTGTCCTTCAGCAGCACCACGAGCTGCGCGACCAAGGACGGCAGCATGCGCCGGATGGCCTGCGGCAGCTCGATGGTCAGCCGGCACTGGAAGCTCGTCAGGCCGATCGCCAGGCCGGCCTCACGCTGGCCCTTGGGCAGCGACTGGACGCCGGCGCGGATGATCTCGGCGAAAATCGCCGAGTTGTAAAGGACCAGGCCGGCCACGACGGCGATGAACGAGCTGGTGGCAAAGACGAGCAGCACGAACAGCATCATGAGCACAACGGGCATGCCGCGCAGGAATTCAAGCACGATCCGGGTGGGCACCCTGATCCAGGCGTTGTCCGAGATGCGCATCAGGCACAGGAGCAGGCCCAGCGGGAAGGCAATCACGGCCGACACGGCCGCGGCGGCCAGCGTGGCGCCGATGCCGGCGGCGATCAGGGCCCAGACCTCGGGAAGCTGGAAGACCGCCCAGCGTTTGGGGTCGAAGATTCCCTGCTGGGCCAGGGTCATGACTGCCAGGACGAGGAGGCCGCCGATCACGATCACGCCGATGATGGAGCCGATCAGCGAGACCCGGCGGGCTTTGGGGCCGGGGACGTCATAGAGTACGGAGCTCATCGTGCGATCGCCACCTTTCGTTCAACGACGCTGGCGAGGTAGCCAAGCGGGATGGTTATCAGCAGGTAGAAGAAAGCGATGCCGACCAGAACCCACATGACGGCGTCGCCGTTGGCATTGGCCAGCTGCTTGCCCTGGCCGAAGAGTTCCAACACATAGAACGCGCCGGCCACAGAAGAGTTCTTGACCAGGGCGATCAGAATGTTGATCAACGGCGGGATCACGGTGCGCAGGGCCTGCGGCAGGATGATCAGCGAGAGCACCTGGGTGAACTGCATGCCGATGCTGCGGGCGGCCTCCGCCTGGCCCACCGGGACACTGTTGACGCCGGAGCGCACTGCCTCGGCAATGAAGGCCGAGGTGTAGGCGCTCAGGGCGATGATGGCGGCGACCTCGAACTGCTGGAACGTGACGCCGAGGCGGGGCAGAACCACTGCTGCGAAGAAGAACGCGATGGTCAGCGGGGTGTTCCGGACGATCTCGACGTACGTCATGCTGAAGCCACGCAGCGCGGCGACGGGCGAGACACGGGCGGCAGCCAGGATGGTGCCGAAGACCAAGGCGATAATCCCCGAGATCAGGGACAGGAAAAGGGTTCGGAGAAAACCGTCCCAATACTGGGGGAGGTTTTCAATGATGACGTCCATAAGTTCCTTCAGCTGCGTTGAGGGGATTCCAGGCGAAAGACGGGAGTGGCGGCCGTCGGGCCGCGGAAAATCCGCGGTCCGGCAGCCGCCACAGCCGGCTAGTAGCGGTCGATCGTGGGAAGCGCGGGCGTGGTCTTGATGACCGTGCCGGCGGTGTCTTCCCAGGCCTTCTTGTAGGACCCGTCCTTGTCGGAGGCCTCCAGCTGGTCATTGACCCACGTGCGGAAGGCGGTGTCGTCCTTCTTCAGGCCGATGCCGTAGGGCTCCTTGGTGAAGGTCTGATCCGATGCCAGCTTGAAGGCGTCCGGTTCCTTGGACACGAAACCGGCCAGGATGACGTTGTCGGTGGTGACGGCTTCAACCTGGTGGTTCCGCAGCGGTTCCAGGCAGGCTGAGTAGGTCGCGGCCGGAACCAGGACGGCTCCGTACTTCTCCACGATCGTCGAGGCTGGCGTGGAGCCGGTCACGGAGCAGACGTTCTTGCCCTTGACGTCTTCGGGCTTGGTGATGGAGTTGTTGTCCTTGTTCACCATGAGCGCCTGTCCGGCCTCGTAGTACGGTCCGGCGAAGTCGACTTCGGCCTTGCGCTTGTCGTTGATGGTGTAGGTGGCGACGATCATGTCCACCTTGYCCTGCTTGAGGAACTGCTCGCGGTTGGCGGAGACAGTTTCGACCCACTCGATCTTGTCGGCGGGAATGCCCAGCTTGGCAGCCATCAGCTTGCCGATTTCGACGTCGAAGCCGACGGGCTTGCCGTCGAGGCCCTTCTGGCCGAAGAGCGGCTGGTCGAACTTGGTGCCGATGGTGATCTTGCCCGCGGATGCAAGCTTGGCCATGGTGGAATCGGCAGGAAAGCTCGGCTTCTCGGCCACGGGCGGGTTGGTGGTAGTGGAGGAGCTGCCGCCACAGGCGCTCAGGCTGAGTGCCAGTGCTGCGGAAGCGGCAACCAGAAGGGATTTCCTTCGGGTCAAAAATGCCATCATGACATTCCTTTCATTGGGCGGCCGCCGTCCGGCAGCCAGGGTGCGAAAACGTAGTCGGTCAGTGTGTCAGCAGCTTGGACAGGAAATCCTTGGCCCGGCTGCTCTTGGGGTTGTTGAAGAATTCCTCGGGGGTCGCGTCCTCAACGATCTGGCCGTCGGCCATGAACACGACGCGGTCGGCCGCCTTGCGGGCGAAGCCCATCTCGTGGGTGACCACGATCATGGTCATCCCCTCCTTGGCGAGCTGGACCATGACGTCCAGGACCTCGTTGATCATTTCCGGGTCAAGAGCCGAGGTGGGCTCATCGAAGAGCATCACCTTGGGCTKCATGGCCAGGGCGCGGGCGATGGCAACGCGCTGCTGTTGGCCGCCGGAGAGCTGGGCCGGAAGTTTGGGGGCCTGATGCCCGACGCCGACCCGCTCCAGGAGGGCCATGGCGTCCTTGTCGGCCTCGGACTTGGCAACGCCCTTGACCTTGATGGGGCCGAGGGTGACGTTTTCCAGAATGGTCTTGTGGGCGAACAGATTGAACGACTGGAAGACCATGCCGACGTCGGCGCGCAGCTTGGCCAGTTCCTTGCCCTCCTCGGGCAGTTCCTTGCCATCGATCCTGATGTCGCCGTCGTCGATGGTCTCGAGGCGGTTGATGGCGCGGCAGAGCGTCGACTTGCCGGAACCCGAGGGGCCGATGACAACAACAACTTCACCCTTGCGGACGTTCAGGTTGATGTCCTTCAGGACGTGCAGCTGGCCGTAATGCTTGTTCACGGCCTTCAGGGAGACGAGGGCATCGCCGGGCACTTGAGTAGTCATAGTACGAATCTAGCGAAGATTGACCAGATATGACGGCAATCACTCATTTTGGTGCAGATCGTGATTCAAGAGATACCTGCACGTCAGGTCCCTTTGCTGGACTGCGTCGGACATTCGCCGTTGACCTCGGCGAACGGCGTCGGCAGGCGCTTGCGGCCGTGCGGCGCCGACGCGCCGACGCGGCGGCGGCCGAGTTCCGCGCTAGCCTATGGGCATGAGTACCGATCCGCAGCACGGCCCCAAGCAAAACCTCGAGCAGAACCCGGAACAGAACCCCGCCGGAAAGCCGGCCCGGGAGGCCCGGAGCACACCGGCGCCCAACGGAATCCGCCACAAGGGTCCGCTGGAGCTGCGCCGCAAGGCCGCCAAGGTCACGATGTCCGACCAGACCTTGCTGGACACCAAAGGGCCGGGACAGTTCGTCCACACCGACCCCTGGCGCGTGCTGCGGATCCAGAGCGAGTTCGTGGAAGGATTCGGCGCGCTGGCCGATCTCGGTCCGGCAGTCAGCGTCTTCGGTTCTGCCCGCACCGTGCCGGGGAGCCCGTACTACGAACTCGGCGTCGAGGTCGGACGTCGGCTGGCCGAGGCCGGACTGGCCGTGATTACGGGCGGCGGCCCCGGCTCGATGGAGGCCGCCAACATGGGCGCCGTGCAGGGCAACGGCGTCTCCGTGGGGCTCGGAATCGAACTGCCCTTCGAGCAGGGCATGAACCAGTGGGTGGACCTGGGCATCAACTTCCGGTACTTCTTCGCCCGCAAGACCATGTTCGTCAAGTACGCCCAGGGCTTCATCGTGCTCCCCGGCGGCCTCGGCACCCTGGATGAGCTTTTCGAAGCCATGGTCCTGGTCCAAACCCGCAAGGTCACTTCCTTCCCGATCGTCCTGGTGGGAACCGCTTTCTGGAGCCCCATGCTCGAGTGGGTCCGGGACACCCTCGTTGCGGAGGGAATGGTCTCGGCTGAGGACCTGGACCTCGTGCAGGTGGTGGACGATCCCGCGCGGGCGGTCGAGCTGGTCGTGGAAGGCGCCGCGCGCCACCGGAACCCGAACGGCGGCTCCACCAATGGGACCGGCACGGCGGACATCAAGGGAACGCGGGGCTGATCCGTCCGCCTGAGCGCTCCGGCGTCCGGCTTCTGGCACGATGGTCTAGTGAGTCTCTTCCTGGTTTTCCTGGCGATTGTGCTGATCGGCGTCGCCGTCCTCCTGGGCACCGGCCTGGCACCGAAAATCTTCCGTCGCCGCCGGGACGGCGGTGCGGGCGGTTCTTTTGACGACGGGTTCGACGAGCCGGTCGCATCACTGCCGCCGGTCCTGCTGCCCGAGCGCGCGGCCGCGGCGGACATTGACCGTCTGCGCTTCGCCGTCGGACTCCGCGGCTACCGGATGGACCAGGTGGATCAGGTCCTGGATGACCTGCGGGAGCAGATCATCGCCAAGGACCAGGAGATCGAGGCACTCGGGGAGGAACTGGAGCGCCTCCGTCCGCCGACCGAACAGCGTCCGTGAGCCGCGTGGAAGACCCGGAGACCGTCGCGGCGCCTGAGGCCCGGAAGCCCCAGGGGTTGAACGCGGCCCTGTGGAGCCGCATCGCCGCCGCGGGCGCCGCGATGGCGCGGTGGCCCTGGTGGGCGCAGGTGGCCGGACTCTACATCGCCGCGAGGCTGGTCAGCGCCTGCATCTTCATGGCCGCCGCCCTGCACCAGGGCGTGAATCCGTGGTTTCCCGCCAAGCCCGACTACTGGAACTTCATCAACATCTGGGATGCCCGCTGGTACGCCCAAGCGCTGCAGGCGGGGTACCCAGCGCTTCTGCCGACCGACGGCGCCGGCACCGTCCAGGAGAACACGTGGGCCTTCTACCCCCTGTTTCCCGTGCTGGGCCGGGTGGTGTCCGGGCTGACAGGCATGGGCCCGGCGTGGTCCCTGACGGTCATCGCCCTGGTCTCCGGAATGGGTGCAGCCCTCGTGGCGTACAGAATTTTCCGGCACCGGGCCACGCACCGCACGGCGCTCTGGGGGACCGTGTTCCTGGCGGCTTTCCCGGTGGCGCCGGTGCTGCAGGTGCCCTACGCCGAATCCCTCAACCTGCTGCTCCTCGGCGCCGCGCTGCTGCTTGTCATGGAGCGCCGGTACCTGTGGGCGATGCCCGTTGTGGTCCTGATGTGCCTTTCCCGGCCCACGGGGGTTCCGTTTGCCGCGATGATGGGCCTGTTGCTGCTCTACCGTTTCTGGCAGCGACTCACTGCGAAAACCCGCACTGCGCAAACCCATACTGCGCAGACCCGCGCTGTGCAGCATCCCACGGCACAACACCCCACGAATCAGAGCCCCGCGACACAGGGCGTCACAGTGCAACGCCGGGACGGCGTCGCCCTCCCCGGCAACGCCAAGCTGTGGTCACTGGGCGGGCTCACCGCCGTCAGCGGCATCGGTGCCCTGCTGTGGCCGGCCATCGCCTGGGCCGCGACCGGCGACCCGGGCGCCTACACCAAGACCGAAACCGCATGGCGCGGCGATGACCTGGTGCCGTTCAAGCCATGGTTCGACGCCGGCATCATGCTGTTCGGGCCGACGCTCGGCGTGCTGGCTCCCTTCGTGTTCGTTGCCGCGTTCACGCTGCTGATGATGTCCCGGCCGGTCGTCGCCCTGGGCACCGAGCTGAGGCTCTGGTGCTGCTGCTATATGGGCTACCTGCTGGTCTTCCTGCACCCCCAGACCAGCACGTTCAGGATGCTGCTGCCGCTGTTCCCGCTCGCACTCAGCGCCGCCCTCCTCTCGCGTTCCCGCGCCTACCGGGGCACCGTGGTGGTCATGTTCGTGCTGCTGCAGATCGTCTGGATTGTGTGGCTGTGGGCGTGGGCGCAACTGCCGGGCGGAGGGGACTACCCGCCGTGACGCACAGCACCATTTCGCGGCGCCGGCCCGGCCTGGCGGGACGCGCTGGAAAGTCCAACGATTAGCTACGGGCGCATTGTTACGCGATAATAGAGGATAAGCAAGGACAAGAAGCACACAGTTTGTAAGCGGTTTATTTGTGAGTTTGCCGGTCACGGCAGCCTCCTGGAGCGCTGCCGGACGGCTTGATTGGCCAAGCGGACGCAGCCCGGCCGGGCTGGTATGTCAGGGACTAATGGAGGGGATATTCCTTATGGCGGCAATGAAACCACGCACCGGCGACGGCCCTATGGAAGTGACGAAAGAGGGACGAAGCCTGATCATGCGTGTTCCGCTCGAAGGCGGGGGGCGGCTTGTAGTCGAACTCAATGCCGCTGAGGCGACGAACCTCAAGGAATGCCTCGTCGGCGTCACCGAATAGCGTCACGCCAAGAGCTTCGCAACAGGGCGGGGTCCCGGCCACTAGGCTGCGGACCCCGCCCTTTGCTGTCAGTACCCGCCCCTTGGACCCGGGCTAGTGAATCCTGGCTGCTACTTCTTCACCGCGATCAGCAGGCCGTCTCCGGTGGGCAGCATGGCGGAGGCGAGACGGTCGTCGTCGCGGATGGACTTGCCGATCTGGCGCAACACCACGGTGGTGGCTTCCCGGGCGGCCGGGTTCGCGACCCGGTCCTTGTCGAGGGCATCATTGACGATCAGCAGCCCGCCGGATTTGAGCAGCCGCACGGCCTGTTCGACGTAGCTGGGGTAGTTAGGTTTGTCCGCGTCAATGAAGACGAGATCATAGGCGCCGTCCGTAAGCCGCGGCAGGACATCCCCGGCCCGGCCAGAGATGGTGCGGGTGCGGTTGGCGGGGCTGCCGGCCTCCTGGAACGCTTCGCGCGCTGCCTTGAGGTGTTCGACGTCGACGTCGATAGTGGTCAGGACAGCCTGCGGACCCAGCCCGCGCAGGATGCACACGCCGGACACGCCCGCGCCGGTGCCGATCTCCACGGCGGTCTGTGCCTTGGACGCCGCCGCCAGCACCGTCAGCACGGCGCCCACGCCGGGCCCGATCGGGGTCACGCCAAGCTCGAAGGACCGTTCGCGCGCGTGCAACAGGACCTCATCCTCGGCAGGCAGATCTTCTGCATAGGACCAGCTCGTGGACTTATCGGCGCTCATGGGATATCGCTTTCTGGGCGGCAGGGGAGTGTTCCCTACAGCGTACTGTGTCCGGCGGGACGGGACGCGGAGGCGGCAGCACCGTGGCCCCGGCCGGAGGGGGTCGTTCTGCCTTCGGCGGAAGACCGCGGTGGATCAGGAAATTCCCAGCTTATTTTGAAATGATGGGTATCCGCTCATCCGCGTGGTGATCGGCGTCGAATGAATGGTGCAGGAACCTGTGCAAGCAGGCACAATTCAGGCGTAGGTACCATCCACGAGGGGAGTGGACGATGTCGATTCTGGCACCTGTCCCGGCAACTGAGGCAACAGATTCAACCGGCCAGTCCCGGACCGCGGCGGAAGCCGAATGGGTCCGGCCGACCTGGGAGGAAGTGGTGACGAACCACTCCGCCAAGGTCTACCGCCTTGCGTACCGGCTGACCGGAAACAAGTACGACGCCGAGGATCTCACCCAAGAGGTGTTCGTCCGGGTGTTCCGTTCACTCGAGAACTTCAAGCCCGGCACGCTCGATGGCTGGCTGCACCGGATCACCACCAACCTGTTCCTGGACCAGGCCCGTCGCAAGAGCCGGATCCGCTTTGACGCTTTGGCCGACGACGCCGAGTCGCGGCTGCCGGGCCGGGAGCCCGGGCCGGAGCAAAGCTTCGAATTCAACAACCTCGACGTCGATGTCCAGGCAGCGCTCGAGGAACTTCCGCCCGACTTCCGCGCCGCCGTCGTGCTGTGCGACCTCGAAGGGCTCTCCTACGACGAAGTCGCCGCCGCGCTGGACATCAAACTCGGGACCGTCCGGTCCCGGATTCACCGCGGCCGGACAATACTCCGTGAAAAGCTCGCGCACCGCGACCCGCGCCCGGCGCAGCCGGCCAAGCAGTCCCTCAAGCCGCGGCTCAAGATGCCGCGCATCGCCGGCCTCCTCTGAACCGGTCAATGGGTCTGCTGAGACGTTTACTGGGAGCACCAGGCTGCAAGTTCTGGTGCGGGCCCGGGGCTACCCGGAAATGGGCCGCCGGCCGCCACGACCACGTGGAAGCATGTGCCGAATGCCGCGCCCGGCAACAGCGCGAACGCCAGTACCTCGAGAAGCTCCGCGGCGCCGCCGTGCCCGAGGCCAGTGAGGACCTGACTGCACGGCTCCTGGCACGGACCGGTCAGCTGGCCGCGGAACGGGCGGCGGCGGAACGGACCGCCGAAGCGGAGCGGGAACAAACAGCCCCGGCAGCTACGGCGCCAGCAGCTACAGCTCCTACACCTGCGGCACCTTCAGCGCCGGAACGGGCCATGGCGGAACGCCCCGAACCGGCCGGCGCAGCGGAAGTATTGGACGCAGCGGAACGGCCGGGCGCGGCGGACGCCGCCGGGGCCGGCCATCGTCCGTGGCCCTCAGACCGGTTACCGCCGGGACACCCCCTGCCGGGTCGGCCAGGGACCGCGGCACCGGTCGCCGGTCACGCCGCCGCCGCGGGTCCACAC
>NZ_JBFTZL010000098.1:0-13725 GCF_056406825.1 Arthrobacter sp. P1_A5
CTTCGGGGTGGAGGGCGGCGGCCGCGTCCGCCGTCGCGGCGGGGCCGACGTCGAACGCCTGCAGCCAGGTGGCGATCCCGGCGAGCGGCTTGGGGTTGAGCGTGTAATACCGCTTCTGGCCCTGGGCGCGCATGCTCACCAGGTCCGCTTCGCGGAGGACTTTGAGATGCTTGGAAATGGTGGGCTGGCTTGCTTCAAGCTCCTGGACCAGTTCCCCCACCGCTTTGTCCCCCTTGCGGAGGGCTATCAGAATGTCACGCCTGGTTGCCTCAGCAATGACGGCAAATACGTCGTCTGTCACCATGCCCTCCACACTAGCGACATATACGCCAGATGGCATCCACGAATTGTTCCGTTGGTGCAAGCCCCCAAGCCCGGCCCGGATTCAGTCGAACCAGGGATCCAGTCCGTGCAGGGGAAACACTTCCTTGCGGGTGGCCATGATGGTGCGGTCCACCTCGTCGTTGGGGTCGAAACCCACTTCCCAGGACCGCCACCAGAGGTCCACGTCGTCGCCCATCGTCTCGGGGGGCTCCACGCCGAACCTGGCGCCGTACTTGTCTCTGACGTAGTTGCGCCAGTCCTCCGGAACCGGGGTGCGCAACGGCACCGGGCGGCCGGCGGCGATGGCTATGAGGTGGCTCCAGGACCGCGGGACCACGCTGACCACGTTGTAGCCGCCGCCCCCGGTGGAAATCCACCGGTTCTCGCAATAGCGGGCGGCGAGGTTGCCGATCGCCGTGGCGGCCTCGCGCTGGCCGTCCACACTGATGTTCAGGTGCGTGAGCGGGTCAAGCCGGTGCGAGTCGCAGCCGTGCTGGCTGACGATCACTTCCGGTTCGAACGCGCCAATGAGCTGGGGCACGACGGCGTGGAAGGCCCGCAGCCACCCGGCGTCAACGGTGCCGGCCGGGAGGGCGACGTTCACGGCGCTGCCCTGCGCGTTCGGTCCGCCGATCTCGTTGGCGAACCCGGTGCCCGGGAAGAGGGTCAGTCCGGATTCGTGCAGCGAAATGGTCAGGACGCGCGGATCGTCCCAGAAGATGCTTTGCGTGCCGTCGCCGTGGTGAGCATCGACGTCGACGTAGGCCACCCGCCGGACGCCGCCGTCGAGCAGCCGCTGGACCGCGAGGGCGGCGTCGTTGTAGATGCAAAAACCGCTCGCGCGCTCCCGGGAGGCGTGGTGCATTCCGCCGCCGAAGTTCACGGCCCGCACGGCGCTGCCGTCGAGGACAGCTGCGGCCGCCAGCAGGGAGCCGCCGGCCAGCCGGGCGCTGGCTTCGTGCATGCCGGCAAAGGCGGGGTCGTCCTCGGTTCCGAGACCCCTGGCGTGGTCKGAGGTGTCCGGGTTTGCGCTCACGCGCCGCACGGCGGCCACAAACTCCGGGCTGTGGACCGCGCACAGCTCCGCGTCGGTGGCGACGTCCGGAGCCGCTACCGAGACGTGGTCCAGATCCAGCAGTCCAAGGCTGCCGGCCAGCTTCGCTGTGAGCTCCATGCGCTCCGGCGCCATCGGGTGGGAGTGGCCAAAGTTGTAGGCAGTCATGGCTGGGGCCCACACCACCGTCGTTGGCAGCGCGGTCTGAGCGAGTCCGGGCAGGAATGTCATCAATCACAGGCTACCCGAGCGGTCCCCGGGTTCCCGCGCGCGCAAGGGCGTTCCCCCGGCCATTACCCGGTGTTTAGTGGTTTACTACTTGGGGAAGAAGTTTCAACCGAGGAAGAACATGACGCAAAGCCAGTCGAGGTCCACGAGCCCGGCCAGCTGGCAGCCAGGCATGCCGGAGCGGGAAGGCCTGTGGATCTTCACACGCCTGCGCGACTTCATTGACAGCATCGCGAACAGCTCGCCCGCCCGCCTGGCGCTCTCGGCGTTCGGCGTCGTGATCTTGGTCTTCACCGCTTTGCTCTCGCTGCCCTTAGCTTCCGCGACGGGACAGGTCACACCGCTGCATCAGGCGTTCTTCACCGCGTCGTCAGCTGTCTGCGTCACGGGCCTGACCGTGGTCTCCACGGCTGTGCACTGGTCTTTCTTCGGCCAGCTCGTGATCCTGGTCGGCATTTTCGTGGGCGGCTTGGGCACCTTGACCCTCGCGTCGCTGCTGGCGCTCATGGTGAGCAAGAGACTTGGTGTCCGGGGCAAGCTGATCGCCCAAGAGGCCATGAACGCCGGCCGGCTCGGCGAAGTCGGCACGCTGCTCCGGATCGTGATCGTGACCTCCGTCGTGATCGAGGCGGCCCTGGCCGTGACCCTGATCCCTCGCTTCCTGCTCCTTGGGGAGAGTTTCCCGCAGGCCGTCTGGCACGGGGTCTTCTACGCCATTTCATCGTTCAACAACGCCGGTTTCACGCCGCATTCGGACGGAATCGTGCCGTACGAAACCGATCTCTGGATCCTTGTCCCGTTGATGCTCGGCGTGTTCCTGGGCAGCCTGGGCTTCCCTGTCGTCATGGTGCTGCACCAGAACGGGCTGCGGTGGAAGAAATGGAACCTCCACACCAAGCTGACCATCCAGGTGTCCTTCATTCTCCTGGCCGCCGGCACGGTCCTGTGGGGTTTCCTGGAGTGGGACAACCTGCGCACCATCGGGGACATGGACCTCGGCGACAAGATCACGCATGCGCTGTTTGCCTCAGTCATGTTGCGCTCCGGCGGCTTCAACCTCGTGGACCAGAACCACATGGAGTCCACCACCATGTTGCTCTCCGATGCCCTCATGTTCGCCGGCGGAGGTTCCGCATCCACGGCGGGCGGCATCAAGGTCACCACCATCGCCGTGATGTTCCTGGCGATCACCGCCGAGGCCCGCGGCGACGCGGACGTGAAAATCTACGGCCGCACCATCCCCGAGGGCACCATGCGCGTGGCCATCTCGGTGATCGTCGCCGGCGCCACCCTCGTCTCGGTCTCGGCCCTCCTGCTCCTGCACATCAGCCATGCCTCCCTGGACCGGGTCCTGTTTGAAACCATTTCCGCCTTCGCCACGGTGGGCCTCAGCACCAACCTCAGTGCAGAGTTGCCGCCGGAGGGGGTTTACGTCCTCGCTTTGCTCATGTTTGCCGGGCGCGTCGGGACGGTCACCCTTGCCGCCGGCCTGGCCCTGCGCCAGCGCAGCCAGCTGTACCACTACCCGGAAGAGAGACCGATCATTGGCTAGTTCCTCAGGCGCCGTCAACCGCCCCGCCCACAACGCCCCCGTGCTGGTGATCGGGCTGGGCCGTTTTGGTGCATCCACCGCAGAACAGCTGGTCAAACAGGGCCGGGAGGTCCTGGCCATCGAACGCGACCGCAGCCTCGTCCAGAAGTGGGCGAGCGTCCTGACGCACGTGGTGGAAGCCGACGCCACCAACATCGATGCCCTCCGCCAGCTCGGCGCCCAGGAATTCAGTTCCGCCGTCGTGGGCGTGGGCACCTCGATCGAATCCTCGGTGCTCATCACGGTGAACCTCGTAGACCTGGGAATCGAACACCTCTGGGTCAAGGCGATCACGCCCTCGCACGGCAAGATCCTCACCCGCATCGGCGCCAACCACGTCATCTACCCGGAGGCCGACGCCGGCGTCCGTGCCGCGCACCTGGTCTCCGGGCGCATGCTGGACTTCATCGAGTTTGACGACGACTTCGCGATCGTCAAGATGTACCCGCCGCGCGAGACCGTGGGCTTCACCCTCGATGAGTCCAAGGTCCGGTCCAAGTACGGCGTCACGATCGTGGGCGTGAAGTCCCCGGGCGAGGACTTCACCTACGCGCGGCCGGAAACCAAGGTTTCCTCGCGGGATATGCTCATCGTTTCGGGCCACGTGGACCTGCTCGAACGGTTCGCTGCCCGCCCCTAGGCCACAACCGGAGCCTGCGGAAACCGGAGCCGCGGCCTGCTCCGGTGTCCGCCCGGGCCGGCTCAGGCGAGCTGTCGGGTGATTTCTGCGGCGCGCTCAGCCGCCGCGCGGGCGCCGTCGGCAATGATGGCCGGCAGTCCGCGCTCGTCAAAGGTGGCGATGGCCCGTTCCGTGGTGCCGTTCGGGCTCGTGACCGCCTTGCGCAATGCGGCAGGATCCGCGCCGGGCTCAGCCAGCATGAAGCCCGCCCCGGCGACGGTCTCGCGGGCCAGCAACAGCGACAGCTCCGGGTCCAGGCCCAGTCGTGCCCCGGCCTCGGCCATGGCCTCCGCCAAGTAGAAGGCGTAGGCCGGGCCCGAGCCGCTGATCGCGGAGAGGGCGTCCACCTGCTCTTCCGGGATCTCCACGACCGTGCCGGCGGCGGCGAGGATGTCCTTGGCGCGCTGGAGCTGCCCGGCGGAGCAGCTGGTCCCGGGCGAGACGGAGACGACGCCGCGGCCCAGCTTCGCCGGTGTGTTCGGCATCGTGCGGATGACGGGCTGGCCGGCCGGCAGCGCCGCCTCCAGCTGCTCCAGTGACACGGCGGCCGCAACGCTGATGACGATCGTTCCGGGTGAAAGGGATCCGCTGATTTCCCGGGCCAGGTCCGCGATCCCCACGGGTTTGACTCCCAGGATCACGACGGCGGAGCCGGTGGCGGCCTGTTTATTGTTGTCGGGCTCTTCTTCGCCCGCGATGGCGGTGATCCCGTGGTGGCGCTGGGCCAGCTCGGCCGCGCGCCCGGCCCGGCGGACTGTCGCGACAATGTCGCCCGGGTCGACGCCGCCGTCGATCAGCCCCGCCATAATTGCCTCGTTCATTGACCCACAGCCCAAGAATGCGATTCGGTTGCTCATGTCCCCATCATTGCAGTCTGACGTGATTCCCAGACAGCTCCCACCTTCAGCGCAGTCAGCGCACAACTTTGGAACCTAACGTTGTAACTACCTCATTGAGGGTGCGAGTGATGCAGCAGGCATGCGGATGCCTGCGCGGCACCGGTGGTTGCAGCGGGTTTTCCCATTTTCCCGCAGCGTACCGCCGGTGCCTTTGCCGTTTAAAGCCCCTGCGGCGGAGCCGGCCACCACCCGGCGGGCGCCGTCGGATTGCCAGCGAACACACAGGGAAAACTCGCTGCGCACCCATGATCGGCCATTATCTTTGAAAGTGCCTCAACAGGTGCGAGTGATGATAGCCGGTTCCCCCGGAGCCGGCGGTGCGCCGGGCGATTTGCAGCAGAGTTCCCCCAAGTCCTGCTCCAGATCGCCCGGCCCTACTCTTTTAACCGGCGTGAACGGGCCCGTCACGGGGCGCGGCCCGGCCCTGCTTTCTAACCGTCTGCGGCCCCGCCGAACACCGGGCTGCGAAGCTTGCCTTCCAGGAACCGGCGTTCCGCCGCGCTGCCGGCAAGCGCCAGCGCCCGCCTGTAGCCTTCGGCGGCCTCCGGATAGCGGCGCAGGCGCACCAGGAAGTCTGCGCGGACGGCGTGGAAGAGGTAGTAGTTGTCCAGTCCCAGGCCCTCGACCGCCGCCAGCCCGGCAACGGGCCCGCGGAGCTCTGCCAGGGCCACGGCGCGGTTCAGCGCCACGACAGGACCCGGCGCGACGGCCAGGAGCTGGTCATACAACTGCAGGATCTGCGCCCAGTCGGTGTCCCCGGCGGTCGCGGCGTCGCTGTGGACGGCGTTGATCGCCGCCTGGAGCTGATACGGTCCGGGCCGGTTCCGGCGCAGGCACCGGCGCACCAGCTCACGGCCTTCGGCGGCCAGGGCGCCGTCCCAGTGCCCCCGGTCCTGGGCCGCAAGCAGCACCAGTCCCCCGTCGGGCGTGAATCGCGCGGCGCGGCGGGACTCGATGAGCAGCATCAGCGCCAGCAGTCCCGCCGCTTCCGGCTCGTCCGGCATCAGCGACGCCAACAGCCTGCCGAGCCGGATAGCTTCCGTGCAGAGCTCCTCACGTTCCGGGCCGTCGGAGGGGCCCGCGTTGTAGCCCTCGTTGAAGATGAGGTAGACCACCGCCAGCACCGATTGCAGCCGTTCGGGCAGGTCGGCGCCCTGCGGGACCCGGTAGGGGACTTTGGCATCCCGGATTTTCGCTTTGGCCCGGACCAGCCGCTGCGCCATGGTCGTTTCCGGGACCAGGAAGGCCCTGGCGATTTCCGCCGTCGTCAATCCACCCAGAAGCCGCAGCGTCAGCGCCACCTGGGCGGACCCGGCCAGGGCAGGATGGCAGCACGTGAAAATCAGCCGCAAAGTATCGTCGTCCACGTCCCCGACCCCTGACTGCTCCGCCAGGAACTGCTCTTCGGCGGCCGGCGCGGGTCCGGCCCCGGACCGCGCCGCCGCGAGCAGGGCCGCCTGTGCGTGCTTGTCCTCGCGTGAGGCTTCCCGCCGCAGCCGGTCAATCGCCCGGTGCCGTGCCGTCGTGATGATCCAGCCAGCCGGGCTGGGCGGGACGCCGGCCGAGGGCCAGTGCTGGACCGCCGCGGTAAAGGCATCCTGGACGGCGTCCTCGGCAATATCGATGTTCCCGAACGTCCGCGTCAGAACGGCTACGGCGCGGCCGTACTCGCGCCGGAACACCCGGGCGATGTCCGCCTCGGTCGCTGCCTCATCTCCACGGCGGTCACCCACACCAGCACCCCCGACCCGGCGGCTAGTGCTGGAACGGACGGACTTCAACGGGAAGTGTGGTGGCGCCGGCCAGCTTCCTTGCCCAGCCAAGGGCCGCGTCCAGATCCTCGGCCTCGATCACGGTGAATCCGCCGAGGTGCTCCTTGCCTTCGGTGAACGGCCCATCGGTCACCAGGATCTCGCCACCGTTGGGCCGCAGGACTGTCGCGGACTCCGCCGGGTGGAGACCCGCGGCGAACACCCAGGCCCCCGCCGCCTGCATTTCATGGTTCAGGGCCGCCAGGTCACGCATGATGGGTTCGAGGAACTCAGGGTCCGGGGCGGGGCCGTCCGGCTGGTAAATGCTGAGCAGGTACTGCGTCATTTCGGGTGCCTCCTTGTCGAATCAGCCGGCGCCGTGCCGGCCTCTCAGCAATTACACGATCGAGGACGCTCCGGATCGACACAGTCGCGACTTCCGCCACTGGCCCAAGCCGTCTCAGAGAGCCTTTTCCGGCGACTGGAGCCGCGCCGGCGGTTGCTCTGCCACATGCGGCGCGGGATCGATCGGCCCCTCAAACACAAGCTGGTCCAGGCGGCGGAGGATGAGTCCCTCACGCAGGGCCCACGGGCAGGTCACCATGCTGTCGAACTTGAACATTTCCAGTGCCGCTTCCGCGACGAGGGCGCCGGCGAGGACCTGCGGCGCGCGGGCCTCGGAGACGCCGGGCAGGTGGAGCCTGTCCCCTATCTCCATGGCCGAGATCCGCTGCGCCCAGAGCCCGAGGTCGAGGGCCAGCAGCTCCCGCTTGACGTAGGGCCCGGCGCCGCTGGGGGCGGCCCCGGCAATCCTGGCGAGGGACCGGAAAGTTTTGGACGTGCCCGCGACGAGGTTTGGCGGGCCCAGCTTCTCGAATTTGCGCACCGCGGGTTTGAGCGTGGAGCGGATGTAGCGGCGCAACTCCTTGATGCTCTTGGCCGAGGGCGGGTCCTCGGGCAGCCAGTCGCGTGTCAGCCGGCTGGCACCGAGCGGAACGGACATTGCCAGCTCGGGCAGCTCGTCCTGTCCGAGGGCCATCTCGAAGGAGCCGCCGCCGATGTCCAGGTTCAGGATGGGCCCGGCACCCCAGCCGTACCAGCGCCGGACGGCAAAGAAGGTCATGGACGCCTCTTCGCTGCCCGTGAGCTCCCGGAGGGTGACGGTGGTTTCATGTTTGACGCGGGCCAGGACGTCAGCGCCGTTGGTGGCCTCGCGGATGGCCGAGGTGCAGAACGCGAGGAGGTCGTCGGCTTTGTGCTTGGCCGCGAATTCCCACGCCTCGAGGACGAACTCGACCAGTTCATGCTGCCCGTCGTCGTCAATGTTGCCGTCGTCGTCGAGGTACTGCACGAGCGACAGCCGCCGTTTATGCGAGGCGTAGGGGACCGGCCGGGCGCCGGGATGGGCGTCGACCAGCAGGAGATGGACAGTGTTGGACCCGATGTCGAGGACGCCTAGACGCATGCTGCCATTATTCCCCCCCACGGAGCGGCCGGCCTAGCTGCGACGGCGGTATTCGCGAAGAATACCGCCGTCGCAGTCTGGCCGATCGGGGGCCTAAGCCGGGTCGGCAGTGCCGTCAGCGGGCTCGTCGGTTGGCTTGAAGTCGCGGCGGATGTTGGCCACGCCCTCCGGGTCGATTTCAAAGCCGTAGGCGGCGCCGGGGTTGATCACCATGCCGAGCTCGGCGCCGAGGTTGCCGATGATCGCGGCGCCCTGCGTGCCCAGCACGTTCGGCGCGGCGGCGAGATACTGCTCGGTGACGCGGCTCGGGTGCGAGAAAACGGCCAGGACGGGCTTGCCGGAGGAGTTGGCGAGGACCAGCGGCTCCACCTGCGAGTCGGGGCCCTCGAGGGCGTCGGAGCTGACCACATAGACCTCGTTGTTGAGGAAGGCCAGGATCACGTCCACCGGGTTGGCGTCCGGCTGCTCCCCCCGGGCGAGCTGCTCCTCGAGTTCGTTCAGCGGCTGGTTGTCCAGGTGTGCGGGCTGTTCAGTCATATTCCTACTCGATCACGTCCACGGCCGGTCCGCAAACGCAAAATCGCCGGAAACCTGCGGATTCGCCGGTAATTTCCGGCGAATCGGCAGGTTTCCGGCGATTTCGGCGTGCTGCCTACTTCTTGGCCGGGGCCTTCCGCGCGGGCGCCTTTCGGGCCGTCGTCGTGCGCTTGACCGGGCCCTTGGCCCGCTTCTCCGCGAGGAGTTCGACGGCGCGTTCCCGGGTCAGCTCCTCGATCGAGGTGGTGCGCGGCACGGTGATGTTGGTGATGCCGTCGGTGATGTACGGGCCGAACCTGCCTTCCTTCACCACGATGTTCTTCTCCGAGACCGGGTCCGGTCCGAATTCGGCCAGCGGCGGCACGGCGGCGCGGGCGCCGCGCTGCTTGGGCTGCGAGTAGATCTCCAGCGCCGCCTCGAGCGTGATCGTGAAGATCTCCTCTTCGGAGCCGATGGAGCGGGAGTCCGTGCCCTTCTTCAGGTACGGGCCGAACCGGCCGTTCTGCACCGTGATCGGGTTGCCGTCGGCGTCCTGGCCAAGCACGCGGGGCAGGCTCATGAGCTGCAGCGCCTCGTCCAGCGTGATGCTGTCCACGCTCATGGACGCGAACAGGGACCCGGTGCGCGGCTTGGCCTTGACGGGCTTCTTCGGCGGCTTGGGCCTGCCGTTCTTGTAGTACTCAACGGGCTGGTTGGCCAGCTGTTCCTCGGTCATCTCCGGGATGATCTCGGTGACGTACGCGCCGTAGCGGCCGTTCTTGGCCACGATCGTGTGCCCGGTGTGCGGGTCCGCGCCGAGGACGCGCTCCTCCGGGGCGGCGGTCTCCATGAGTTCAACGGCTTTGGCGGCCGTGAGCTCGTCCGGGGCCAGGTCCTCGGGGACGTTGGCGCGGGCTGCCTCAACCACCTCGCCGGTCTCGGGATCCACCGTCGCGGTGGAGCTTTCCAGGTACGGGCCGAACTTGCCGACCCTAAGGGTGATCGCGTCCGTGATCGGGATGGAGTTGATCTCGCGGGCATCGATCTCGCCGAGGTTGTTCACGATGCTCAGCAGGCCGGGCTCGGAGTCCTCACCGAAGTAGAAGTGCTTGAGCCACGCGGGTCCGGCCGCCTGGCCGTTGGCGATCTTGTCCAGGTCCGCTTCCATGTCGGCGGTGAACTCGTAGTCCACGTAGTCGTGGAAGTGCTGTTCGAGGAGCCGGATCACGGAGAACGCGATCCAGCTCGGGACCAGCGCAGAGCCCTGCTTCCGGACGTAGCCGCGGTCCTGGATCGTGGAGATGGTGGAGGCATAGGTCGACGGGCGGCCGATGCCCTTCTTTTCCAGCTCCGCAGTCAGCGAGGCTTCGGTGTAGCGCGGCGGCGGCGAAGTCTCGTGGCCGACGGCGACAATGTCGCTGGCAGTGAGCGCGTCGTCCTTGGCCACGTTGGGCAGCCGGCGTGCTTCCTCGGACTCGTCGTCGCCGCGGCTTTCGTCCTTGCCTTCTTCGTAAGCGGCGAGGAAGCCGGGGAAGGTGATGACGGTGCCCGACGCCGAGAATTCGGCATCGCGGCGGTCGGCCGGGTCGCCAACGGTGACGGCGCCGAGGCGGATCGTGGCGGTGGAGCCCTTAGCGTCAGCCATCTGCGAGGCGACCGTGCGCTTCCAGATGAGCTCGTACAGGCGGAATTCGTCACCGGAGAGCTGCTGGGCCACCTGGGCCGGGGTGCGGAAGGAGTCGCCGGCGGGACGGATGGCCTCGTGGGCTTCCTGCGCGTTCGCTGCCTTGCCGCTGTAGACCCGCGGCGACTGCGGCACGTACTCGGGGCCGTACAGCTCGGAGGCCTGGCKCCGGGCGGCCGTGACGGCCTCGTTGCTCAGCGCGGACGAGTCCGTACGCATATAGGTGATGTAACCGTTTTCGTAGAGCCGCTGGGCCACCTGCATCGTGCTCTTCGAGGAGAACCGCAGCTTGCGGCCGGCCTCCTGCTGCAGGGTGGAGGTGGTGAACGGCGCCGCCGGGCGGCGGGTGTACGGCTTGGTGTCGACGGAGCGGACGCGGAAGTCGGCGTCCTGCAGCCCCGCCGCGAGCGAGGTGGCGAGTTCCTCGTTGAGGTGGACGGCGTTGCGGGAGGTGAGCTCGCCGTTGTCGTTGAAGTCCCGGCCGCTGGCGACCTTGGCACCGTCGACGGCGGCGAGTTTGGCTTTGAAGGAGCCGGAACCGGCGCCGAACTGGCCGGTGAGGTCCCAGTAGGAGGCGGCCTTGAAGGCCATCCGCTCGCGTTCGCGGTCCACCACCATGCGGGTGACGACGGACTGCACGCGGCCTGCGGAGAGGCCGCGGGCCACCTTGCGCCACAGCACCGGGGAGATCTCATAGCCGTAGAGCCGGTCCAGGACTCGCCGGGTCTCCTGGGCGTCGACCAGGTCCTGGTCGACATCGCGCAGGTTGTCCATGGCCCGGTGGATGGCTTCCTTGG
Source organism: Arthrobacter sp. P1_A5 (assembly GCF_056406825.1). Lineage (NCBI taxonomy): Bacteria > Bacillati > Actinomycetota > Actinomycetes > Micrococcales > Micrococcaceae > Arthrobacter > Arthrobacter sp. P1_A5. Next base: position 10,989 of record NZ_JBFTZL010000098.1, read on the forward strand.
TGATTTCACCGAAGGTCATCCGGTAGACGGGAACCTTGGGCTTGAGCACTTCCAGCAGGTGCCACGCGATGGCCTCGCCCTCGCGGTCCCCATCGGTTGCGAGATAGAGAGCATCGGCGTCTTTGAGCTGGGCCTTGAGCTCGGCGACCTTCTTCTTTTTGTCCGAGGACACCACGTAGTAAGGCTTGAAGTCGTTGTCGATGTCGACGGCGAACTTGCCCAGCGGGGTCTTCTTCAGTTCCGCGGGGAGCTCCGAGGGCTGCGGGAGGTCGCGGATGTGACCAATGGAGGCCTCCACTATGAAGCCTTCGCCGAGGTACTTGGCGATGGTCTTGCTCTTGGCGGGAGACTCCACAATCACGAGTTTCTTGCCGGTTTTGGCCTTGCTTGGCACGGTGCTCCTACAGAAAAAGGTGGCTCGGGCAGATGCGCCCATACCCGCCTAGTTCACCATATTTTGCAGAATCCCGCGCATCCGGCCGGAAATGACGGCCCGGCGGACGCGGGATTCGGCCGCAATAAGGCCATGTGCTGGCCGGCCCCTGAGGGCGCCCCGGATGCGGTTCAGCGCCGTGCCCGCGACCGGTTCAGGCCTTCCCGTTGGCGGGCTCAGTCCTTGCCGGCGGCGGGCTTGACGGGGGCGGGTTTTGCGGCGGCGGGTTTGGCGGCCGCCGGGCCGCGGTCGTCCGGAATCATCGACCACATCGTGGCCATACGTTCGGCGCCTTCGGGCAGGTGGTCCGGATCCTCGAGTTCGTAGTCCCGCAGCAGGTCGAAGATCCGCCGCGTCAGTTCGGCGCGCTGGTCCGGCGTCAGGTACAGCAGATTGCTGGCCAGTACCACCGAGGACGGTCCGTCGGCGGTATCGCCGCTCTCGCGCCGGGCGTTGCGGGCCGTGGCGTAGGCACGGACCCGGCGGCGGTAGGCGTCGAGCTCGAGGTCCAGGACGGCGAGTTCGGGGCTGGCCACTCCCCCCAGCGAGTGGATGGTGAAATCTGTACCGGCGGCCTGCCAGCGCCGCTCCCGGGCATCCCCCGCGGTGGCGGCGGGAATCACGATGCCCCACTTCTGCAGTGCCCGCAGGTGGTAGCTCATGGCACTGGGAGTCAGCCCGGTCTGCGCGGCAAGCTCGGTGGCCGTCCGGCTCACCTGCGTGGAATACAGTTCGGAAATGACCTCCAGCCGGGCGGCGTGGGCCAAGGCACGGATCGCCTTCGGGTCGGTGATTTCCACTTGCTTCTCCGGACGGTGCCGGCGCCTGGTGGCCGGCGGAGCCATTGACTCCGCCGTCGGGGTTTCTGCGTTCACTCCTCCAGTGTATCCAGCCCCGCCAAACTATGAAAGAAATGCTTGACATTTGTTTTGCCGCCGGACTAGGTTCCTTTTTATGAAACATACACTTCATAAATTGCCGGCACCCGCAACCGGCGCGCGGCCCCTGTGGCGCAACCGCGACTTCCTGATTGCCGGCACCGCCCGGTTCGTGGCGACGGCGGGGATGGGCGCCGTCGTCGTCAGCGTCATGCTGCATCTGCAGAACGCGGCCGCCGCCGGCGAAACTCCTGTCGCCGGGCCCTGGCTCGTGGCCGCGTACCTGCTGTGCTCAGCGCTGCCGCTGGTCCTCCTGGCCCCGTGGGCCGGCCGGCTCGCCGACACCATGGATTCGCGCACGCTGGCGACGGCGAGTTCGGCGGTCAGCGCCGCCGCCGTCGCCGGCATGGGGCTTGGCATGCAGTACCTGGAGAACTATCTGCCCGTGCTGTTTGCCATGACGTTCCTGCTCGACGCGGCCCAGTCCGTGGCCAGCCCCACCTGGCAGGCCCTGCTGCCGCGGATCGTCGGAGAGGACCGCACGCCCCGGGCCATGGGGACCATGCAGGCGACCATCATGATCGCGGGGATGGCAGGTCCCGCCGCGGGCGGCCTGCTCAGCGGCTGGGGCGGGACCGGGCTGGTGTTCACCGTGGCCAGCGGCTGCTACGTCGCCATGGGGCTGGGCGCGCTGCTGATCCGCACCCGCCGCGGCACGGCGGCCGAACGTGCCGGCCAGGCGAAGCCCGCGCTGCTGGACGGGCTGCGCCTGATCCGCCGGGACAGCCTGGTCTGGGCCCTGGTCCTGGGGGCGATGTTCTTCATCGTCGTCGGCGAAGCCACCAACGTGCTCGAGGTGTTCCTGGCCCGCAACGAACTTGGCGCCACCGAAATCCAGTACGGCCTCCTGTCCGCAGCCTTCGGCCTCGGCATGGCGGCCGGGGCCGCGATGGCCGGCAGGATCAGGACGCCTCGGGTCCGGCTGCGCGTGCTGCTGGCCGCCATGACCGGAGCCTCGGCGTGCCTGGTCCTCACCGGGATGGTCCCGAGCGTGGAACTGCTTTTTGTGGCCTACACAGGGACGGGAGTGGCCTGCGGCGTCCTGAACGCCTGTTTCGGGGCGATCGCGATCCTGCGGATTCCGGAGAGCGGGCGCGGCCAGGCGATGGCGATTGTCGGCGGGATGACGCGTGCCGTCTCCATTGGCGCGCTGGCCCTGGGCGGCCTCCTGGGCGCCCTGGTGCCGGTCCGCGTCAGCTTCGGGCTCACCGGCGCCGTCGGTGCCATGGTGGCCCTCGCCCTCACGGCGTACGTCCTGCCGCGGTTCGGCCGGGAGGACTCCGCCGCCAACACTCCTGCGGCGGCCATGGCGGCGGCCGGGGCGGCGGCCGGGGCCGCGGCGGACGCGGCGGACGCGGCGTTGCCG
>NZ_JBFTZL010000099.1:0-13626 GCF_056406825.1 Arthrobacter sp. P1_A5
CCTGACACCCTTCCGGGTGAGCTTCTGCACCAGGGACCGCAGGTCGTCCAGGTTCCGGGCGAGCCGGTCCATGCTGTGCACGCCCAGGGTGTCACCGTCACGAATGAAGCGCAAGAGCTCCTCAAGCTGTCTGGGGTCGGAACAAACCCACGGGTGCACGCCGACTTATGAAATATACGATCGGGACCAATCCGGCAGCCGCCTGCTTGTAGACACCCGACAAAATCCTGCCGCCATTGGAAAACTAGCGTCTGCTTGGAGGAATATCCGCAGCTAATCAGCGCAAAGGACGATCAATGACGATGCAGGAAGATCCGGCGACCACCGGGTATGAGATTCTCGAAACCGCCCGCCGGCAGGTCCTCGAGGAAGGACGCGGGCTGACGCAGGAGCAGCTGGTGGAGGTTTTGCGCCTGCCCGATGTTGCCCTTCCGGCGGCGCTGCAGCTGGCCCATGAGGTCAGGCTCAGGCATTGCGGCGAGGACGTGGAGGTTGAGGGCATCGTCTCCATCAAGACCGGCGGCTGTCCCGAGGACTGCCACTTCTGCAGCCAGTCCGGCCTGTTCGACTCCCCCGTACGCGGCGTGTGGCTGGACATCCCGGAACTGGTCAAGGCGGCCAAGGAAACGGCCGCCACCGGAGCCACCGAGTTCTGCATCGTGGCGGCGGTCCGCGGACCCGACATCAAACTGATGAACCAGATCAAATTCGCAATCGACCGCATCAACGAAGAAGTGGAGATCAACATCGCCTGCTCGCTGGGCATGCTCACTCAGCGCCAGGTCGACCAGCTCAAAGAATGGGGCGTGCACCGCTACAACCACAACCTCGAAACCGCACGCAGCTACTTCCCCGAGGTAGTCACCACCCACAGCTACGAAGAACGGCTTGAGACCTGCAACATGGTCAAGGCCGCCGGGATGGAACTGTGCTGCGGTGCCCTCATTGGTATGGGCGAATCCATCGAGCAGCGCGCAGAACTCGCCGCCCAGCTGGCAGCCCTGGAACCGCATGAGGTCCCGCTGAACTTCCTGAACCCCCGGCCCGGGACACCGCTGGAAAACCAGGGCATCATGGACGGCAAGGACGCCCTCCGGGCGATCGCCGCGTTCCGCCTGGCGATGCCCCGCACCGTGCTGCGCTACGCCGGCGGCCGGGAACTGACCCTCGGGGACCTCGGCACCCGCGAAGGCCTCATGGGCGGCATCAACGCCGTCATCGTCGGCAACTACCTCACCACCCTGGGCCGTCCCGCGGACGCTGACCTGAACCTGCTGGTCGAGCTGAACATGCCCATCAAGGAACTCCAGAAGACACTATGAACCGGGCTTCGACGAGCTCAACCACCGGCGATGCAGCGAGCTCAACCACCGACTCCACCCCTAACTTTTGCGGCCACTGCGGCGAGCCGGACGACGGCGGCCCCCGGCCGCCGTCGGACCCTCACCTTCCCTGCCGGGAACTCCTGGTACTGGAACCCCCGCGTTATTGCGCCGCCTGCGGGCGGCGGATGAAGGTCCAGGTCACACTGTCGGGCTGGAGCGCGGAGTGCTCCCGCCACGGGGTTCTGGTCCGATGACGCAGGGTTCGGCGCAGATGGGCCTGATCCGGCGAGACCGCGCACGCCTGTGGCACCCTTATGCCCCGGCGTCCCCGGATCTTCCGTTGTGGGAGGTCGAGGCGGCCAGCTCTCCCCCACGCCGCCGAAAAACAAGGAGTCCGGAGAAAAAATCTTCAAGAAATCCCTGCAGGTCATGTCGTCAGCAGGACCGCGCGACATGAATAGGTACAGGACCAACCACGCCCAGCACAACCAGCCAGAAAGGAGACCCGGATGACCCCACTTCCCAGCAGGCGGAGGACTCACCAGCCACGGCTCTGAACCCGCCACCCAAATAACCGAACAGGTCACCGCGGCGGCCATGCACCAGCCGCGACAAGCGTCAGAGGGACCCACTCCGGTCGACGTACACCCGTTAAAGCAAAAACCCCTCTGACGAGGGGGTTGCTGTGCCCGAGGTGGGACTCGAACTGCATTCCCTCCCTGGCAAACACTGGACTCCCGCGGAAACGTGCGGAATCCGGCCCGATCCGACCACTGTACGACCCGATCCGGGCCGGCCTGTGGAAGTACCTCTCCGGGGTGGGGGCCGGGACGTCCCCATGCCCTCGGCACCGGACTTTCCAGGGCAACAGTAGGCTCAGAAAATGATTGGACGAGTAGATGAGGTCCCAGTGGATTGCCAAAGCCCGGCCGCACTTGCGGACTTCTGGTCCTCGGTCCTCAGTGGCGAACCAGTGCACTGCAGTGCGGGGCTGTCATTAGGACAAGGCCGTGACGGCCAGTCTCCGAACAATGGCCGTGCCGCCCTCCACGCACACGTCGGTGCCCAGGTTCCCGGACAGGGGGAAGACCAGATCGCTCAGGACCACCCTGCCGTCTTGGGCGAAGACCTCCACCGAGCACTGGTCGACGACGACGCTGAGCCTTAGTACACCGTCGTCGAGCTTCATGGGCGCTGACTCCGCCGAGGCGAACTTTCCGTGGAAGGCGGTGTTTCCGGAGTTGCGGCGATCCAGGGTGAGCCGGCTCGTAGCGGCATCGAAGCTGAGAACCGTTGCGGCGCTCCCGCCCGATCCGCCGAGAAGCCTGAAAGCAACGGTCCGGGCCGTGCCGGGCAGGATCTCGGCCTCGATCAGCTGGGCTGATCCGGGCGCCGCGGCGGGCAGTTGCACCAGGGAGTCGTGAAGTTTCAGGTCGTGGATGGTGCCGGCCGGCTCCCCACAGTCCAACGGCAGCACCGGGCGCTGCACCAGGCGCGGCAAACCGTCGACCGTCCCGAGTTCGACCTCGCGGGCAAGCGACATCCCGGAGCGCCACGGGGACGTGGGCAAAGAGTTGGCATAGTCCCAGTTGTTCATCCAGCCGATCATGATGCGGCGGTTCTCCGGGGCGTTGCTGAAGGAGACAGCGGCATAGTAGTCACGTCCCCAGTCGAGCCACAGGCAGTATCTGAGATCCGTGGTCCCGTCGGCATCCGCTGGAACAAGTGAATCAGAGTCGGCGGTGAACTGCACCCCATCGAAGTCGCCGACGAAGTACTGCCCTCCGGAGCCGCCGGCCACGGCACCCGGGTTGATATTGACCACCAAGACCCACTTGACGTTGTCCGGGTCTCCGTCGACGGGGAGCGGGAACAGGTCGGGGCATTCCCATTCGCCTCCTGTGGCGTTTGCGGGGCCGAAGGTGCTCAGGTATTCCCAGTCCTTGAGGTTGGCCGAGCGGTACAGCACAACCTGCTGGTGCTGGGCCTCCACCGCCACCATGACCCAGCAGGAACCGGCCGGTACCTCGTAGCGGAACACCTTGGGGTCCCGGAAATGGGCCGAGCCGCGGCCAAGMACCGGGTTGCCAGCGTATTTGCTCCACGTCATGCCGGTGTCCGTGGAGAACGCGAGAGACTGTGCTTGGGTCCCCTGGTGCACCGAGCMTTCCTTGAAGGCGCTCGTGTAGATGGCCACGAGTGCCGGATCTTCCACGGTGCCGAATCCCGAGGTATTGCCGTGGTCCACCACGATACTGCCGGAAAAGACGTCTTCTTCCTCGTCGCAGGCGATGGCAACCGGGTGTTCGGTCCAGTGCAGAAGGTCGGTTGAGGTGGCGTGTCCCCAGGACATGTTGCCCCAGACGTTGTCGAAGGGGTTGTTTTGGTAGAAGAGGTGGTAGACGCCCTGGTGCCACACGAGTCCGTTGGGGTCGTTCAGCCACGTGTTCTTGGCTGTGTAGTGAAGTATCGGCCGGATGTTGGGGGCGGTGTCTTCGGCGGGGCCGGCAGGGTGCGTTGTTGTTTCAGTCATGGCAGTTCTTTCGGGAGGTTTGGGCCAGTTCCAGGGATCGGGTCAGTTCTGCCCGTGTTGGCGGGTTCGCTCCGTGCCGTCCGACGGTTATGGCCGCAGCGAGCGAGGCGGCTGTTCCCAGGCGGGTGAGTTTGCCGTAGCCGAAATCGTCCTCGGGGTCCTCGATGAGGCCCTCGATAAGCGATGACATGTAAGAGTCGCCTGCGCCGACAGTGTCTTTGACGACCACTGGCGAGGCCGGCACTTCGATCTCGGCGGCATTCGACCGCAGATAGGATCCGGATGCGCCATCCGTGATGATTGCCAGTTCTGTCCCGAGATCAAGCAGCCGCCGCGCGATGTCGTGAGGGGACGTGCCGGGGTAGAGCCACTGGGCATCGTCCGTACTGAGCTTCACGACCGTAGCCAGGGCAACTGTGTGTTCGAAGGTCCTGAGCGCTTCAGCGTGGCTGTGGAGCAGTGTCGGGCGGATGTTGGGGTCGTACGTGATCAAGCAGCGGCGGGAGAACAGTTCCAGCAAGGACCGGACTTGGGTTGCTCCGGGTTCCATGAAGGAGGCCAGTGACCCCGTGTGCAGCACCTTCGGGAGGAACGTGGGGCTGATTTGGGGGAGGTTCCATTCGAAGTCGAATTCGTACTCTGCGGAACCACTGCTGTCCAGAAGCGCCCGGGCAGTGGATGTGCGGTTGAGGTGTTCGGCTCCCGGAAGCAGGCGTACTCCTGCGGTGGCCAGGTGCCGTTGGATGCTCTTGCTGCGTTCATCTCTGCCCAGCGCGGTGAGGAATGCGGTGCTGACGCCTAGCCGACCGAGTCCGAACGCGACGTTCATACCCGATCCGCCTGGAAACTCGATGGGCCCTGCGGCGGTGTCAATGATGTCGATTATGGCCTCGCCGACGACGACGACATCCGTTTCAGGGCAGGGGGGAACTGGGGTGCTGTGCATTTGAGGTCCTTGGAGGGTTGTGCGCGTCTTTTACTGGACGCGCTCGAGGTCAGGTGTTGGCGTGTGTAGACGAGTCCGGTGCCGCTCTGCTGGCAGCGTCCGTATGTTTTGGGGAGGCGACGGAATCGCGAAGGACCATGGGACAGGCAAGAGTGGTCGGGTGAGCGGCGAACAGGTGCAGGTCGGTTTTTCCCTCGATGGCGTCGATCAGGTTTTCGGTTGCCCATGCGCCCATTTCGTAGTGGGGCAGGGCGACGGTTGTCAGTGCGGGGTAGAGGTTTTCGGCGATGAGTTGTTGGTTGTCGAAACCGACGAAGGAAATGTCGTCCGGAATCCTAAGACCAAGTTCACCGGCGGCCCGGTACGCCCCCATGGCCATGCGGTCGTTGTAGCAGAACACGGCCGTGGGCCGGTTCGGGGGTTTCAGGAGKCGCAGCGCCGCCTGGTAACCCCCGGAAACTTCCGAGCGCTCGGACTGGACCAGTTCTGCGTGGAACGGCAGCCCGGCATCTGCCAGCGTGTCCTTGAAGGCCCTGAGCCGGGAGTGAGTTGCTGGCACGTCGTCGGTGTTGTTGAGCATGCCGATCCGGGTGTGCCCGGCGTCGATCAGGGTTTGCACGGCTGACCGTGCACCRCCGATTTCGTCGGGGATAACGGAGGAAACAGTTTGGCTGATGTCTTCGGAGTCCACCAGGACTGCCGGGAGTCCGACGAGGTTCTTGGGGACGGCCAGTTTGCGGTGATACATCGTGGCGTACAGAATGCCGTCTACCTGCCGGTCCAGCAGATCCGCCACATCACTTTCCCTGGAATCCTGGGAGCTGGTGCTGGTGGAGTTGATGATCATGATGTTGTATCCGCGGGCCCGCGCCGTTTCCTCGGCCCCGAGGATGATCCTGCCTGCGTGGGGGGTGGTGGCGATTTCCTCGCTGATGAACCCGATCATCCCGGAGCGTTGGGTGCGCAGGGCCTGGGCGAGCCGGTTGGGCCCGTAACCCAGCCGTTGGGCCGCTTCGTGGACCCGTTCCCTCGTCTCCACCCCCACCCGGGCGTAGGCAACGTCATTGAGGACGTGGGAGACCGTCGTGACAGAGACGCCGGCTGCGGCTGCCACGTCCTTGATGCCAACCGACTTGTTCATTTGTCTCCCACGTCCTTATGTTGATGCTGATTCTACGTCCGGGTAATTGCTTAGTGCGTTTTATTCGTCCCAGGGGCCGGATGGCGATCCCCGGGGGTCTCGCCGGGCCTGAGCCGGATACTGGTCCACAAGTGCATGTGCCGCCTCGACACCGATCGTGGGTGTGGCCCTAAAGGCGTTAACAGCCCTGTCTGCGATAACTTGGGCGTCACTTCCGGAATCAAGGATCGTATTCCGCGCTGATTCGGAATCGACCATGACGGCCGTAACGGCGAGGCCGTCCGAAGCCTCGGTCGTCAACAGAGCGTCCACCTGAGCCGAGAAGCAGGAGTCACTTGACTTGGAGTGAACGTCCATCGCCACCACGTGGTTGTTGGAGACGAAGTTGCCAACCCCCGCCATCAGCCGGATGATGACAGGCGTCGCACCTGTCGGCCGGATGCTCTGTGAGTCGATGATCTGGGAGAAGTGGTTGCCGACGACAGAGTTGTTGCTGCCGCTGACACAGAGAAGTCCGTTGAGGTCATTCAGTCCGTTGTCGACTCCCAGGAAGGGCGTCCAGGGCTCATGGTCACGCAGGAAGTGGTTCGTGGCCACGAGGTTTTCCGAACTATTCGCTTCGAGAATCAGCATCCCAGGGTAGAACGAATGCAAACGGTTGTTGGTGATGCTTGAACGCGTGACGCCGTTGAGATGGACGCTGCTCGCCCCGCGGGGGAAGACGTTGTTCGCGGTTATCAGGAGCCCGCCGTGGTTCTCGGCGTAGATCGAGTGACCCTTGAAGCCTGCTCCGACCAGGTTGTCGGTGATCTTTGATGCCTGTCCCCACCCGCGCAGCTCGATGCAGCTTCCGCATTCAGCGATGAAGTTGTCGTGAACGGAAAGAGCGTCCGCGTTGTAGATGGTGAGGGCGTTTTCAAGGTAGACGAACCCCATGCCGGTTACGCGGAATGAGTCATTGGCGTTCGCGACATAGATACCGGTCTTGCCGTTGACGTAGGTGTTCTCCGGATGCATCCCCGAGCCGTCCGAGTTGAAGTGCAACCCGTCGATGCAGAAGTTGGAGAACTCGACCGAGCTGATCCGCGGACTCCCGCTTCGCTCAACGTAGAAGGCGGCTCCCTTGGATTCCTCCCCGTCTCCGCCGAGGGGAATGTCGACGAGAATGCGACTCCCTCCGGGCCACAGCTCATGCAAGTCGGGCCATTCGTCTTCGGGAACGTTGAACCGGATGCTCGACGACGTAAAGCCGTGTCCCGACCCATGGATCCTGAGGAAGCTGACGTCGATCACCACCTGCGTACGAAGGTGGTAGTCCCCGGGCGGAATGTAGATCACCGCGCCTGGCTTTCCTCCGTTATTCGCATCGGTGACCGTCTGCCGGTCTTTGATGTCAGCGATGATGCTGTTGATTACTTCACCGACGTCCTCGGACGGATTGCCGACGGGCCACGTAGTCACGTCGTAGCAGTTGTTGCTTGACATAGGTTCTTCCCTTTGTGCTGTGGTTTCTCAGCCCTTGACGGCGCCGAGCGTCATGCCTGCGACGATCTTGCGCTGCAGGAGAAGTGTGAGGAGGATGACCGGAATCGAGTAGACGGCGGCCAGCGCCGTCATGGATCCCCAGTCGAGTCCGAACTGGGTCTGGAAATTCGCGATAACCACGGGGGTGGTCTGGGAACGGACCGCGGTCATCAGGAGGGCGAAGAGGAACTCGTTCCAGGAGGCCAGGAAGGCGAAGATCGCGGTGACTGCGATGCCGCCGGAGACCACCGGGATGACCACCCGCCAGAGGGCGCCGAGCCTGCTGCACCCGTCCACTGTGGCCGCCTCTTCAAGGTCATTGGGAACTGCCTCGAAGAAGCTGGACATGAGCCAGATGGACAGTGGCAGCGAGATGGTGGTGTGCGCGATGGACAGCGCGATCGGGGTGTCCGCGAGTCCCGCAGAGGACATCATCGATGCCAACGGGATGCCGATGGCGACCGGCGGGACCATCCGTGTGACCAGTGCGGCCATGATGAACACCCGGCCACTCGGTGTCTTGTAGCGGGTGATCCCGTACGCCGCGGGAACCGCCAGGACCAGGGACAGCAGGGTGCTGATGATGGCGGTCTGGGCGCTGTTGATGAACGAGGCCAGAACTCCGCTGCGGCCCAGGGCGTTGGTGTAGTTCTCCAGCGTCCATTCCTTGGGAAGGATGGTGGGCGGCACCGCGATGGTGTCGATCGGCGCCTTGAAGGAAGTGAACAGCAGGTAGAGGAACGGGAATCCGTAGAGGACCATCGCCGCTGCAAGGATGATCCACAGCAGGGTGCGGGTGCTGCGTCTGCCGGCTTCCAGGCCTTCGGCGTGGTGATTTCTACGGCGGGGACGACCCGTGCCCGAGACTGCCGAAGTGGGCGTCGCCGGCTCGACCGTCAGGGCTCCGGTGGGGGCAGCACCGGCAGTGGCACCGGACGCCTTGGTGCCGGTGGCCGGGATGGCCGAGACGGCGCCTGCGGGCCGGGGGCGGTAGGCCACCGCCTCAGCGGCAAAACTGTCGTTGATGGGGGTTTCGGCGGTGCTCATCAGTTGTCCTTCCCTGGGCGCCAGATGGTCGCGACGGCGAAGAACGCGACGCCGAGCATGGCCAGCAGGTAGATGGTGCCCATGGCGCTGGCCAGTCCTGGATCGCCGAAGCGGATCATGGTGCGGTAGATCAGCAGGCTCATGGTTTCGGAGGCGGACTGCGGGCCGCCGTTGGTCTGGATCAGGATGGTGTCAAAGGCCCTGGCTGCGTCGATGCCGCGCACAACCAATGCCACTGCGATGACTGGGCGCAGGAGCGGCAGGATGATGCTGCAGAGCAGGGTTGGGGCCTTGGCGCCGTCGAGCCGGGCCGCCTCGATGAGGTCGCCGGGGATGTTCTGGAGGCCGGCGAAGAGAATGAGGCACATGAAGGAGGTGGTAAGCCAGATATCCGGGACGGCCACGGAAAACAGCACGATGTCCGGGTTGGAGAGCCAGCCGATCTGGTTGGGGTTCTGCAGGATTCCCGCCTGGTGCAGGAGGGTGCCGATGAGCCCGAAGTTGTCGATCATCAGGAATTTCCACAGCAGGCCGGCGACGATGGGCGCGATCATCAGCGGGTAAAGGAACACCGTCCGCCAGACCTCGGATTTCCGGCCAAGGGCCGTGAACAGAAGGGCCATTCCCAGCCCGAGGGCGAACTCAAGGGCGACCACCACGAGGGTGTAGGCCAGGGTGCGCCAGCCGGCGCCCATGAATGCTTCGGAGGCGAAGGCGCGGATGTAGTTGTCCAGGCCGACGAAGTCGCGGGGGCCCCCGGCGATCGGGGAGATCTTGAAGAGGCTGTCTGCCACGAGGCGGAACAGCGGGTAGGCCACAAATACTGTCAGGAACAGGGCCGCCGGCGCCATGAGGTACAGGGCGAAGCGGCGATCGGAGATACGCACGGTTTTCTCTTCCGATGGTTGGGGCCGCGGCCGGCACTAGTGTTTCGGTGCCGGCCGCGGAGTCTTACTTGAGGAGGTCCTGGATCTGCTTTTTCGCGTCGGCCAGGAGAGTTGCGGAGTCGCCGCCGGCTACGGCCTTTTGCAGCATGGGAACCAAGACGGTGTCCACTATCTGCTGCCATTTGGCAGTGGCAGGGCGCGTGGCCGTTGCCTGGCCCTTGAGGGTCTCGATAAGCGGCTTGAAGCTCTCGTAGCCGGGCTTGTCCTGGTACTTCTCGAAGGCCGAGATGCGGGAGGCCAGGCCGAGGCTGGATTCGATGCCCAGGTCGTTATGGTCATAGGCGCACTTGACGAACTTCTTGGCAGCGTCGCTGTTCTTGGTTGCCTTGGGCACAGAGAGGTACCAGGGGCCGGGAACACCGGCAACACCGGCGGAGCCGCCGATCATCGGAGCGGCGCCGACCTTGCCCGCGACCGGGGAATCCTTGGGGATCTGGCGGTAGGCGTGGGCCCAGAACCGGGTCATCGCGGTCTTGCCCTGGTTGAACAGGTTCTGCGCTGCTGCCCAGTCGACCTGAGCGGCGCCGGGAGGGGCGGACTTGACCAGGCTGGTGTAGAAGTCGAGCGCGTCCTTGTGCGCGGCGTTGTCGATCACAACGTTGTTGTTCGCATCGAGGACCATCGGGGAACCGGCCTGGAGGACATGGGCCAGCCATTCGGTTTCGACGCCGCCCTTCACGTCTGTGCCGTACATGCCGTCCTTGGTGAAGAATTCGGAGATGTCCTGGTATTGCTTCCACGTAGTCGGAGCGGCGAGGTCGTAACCGAACTTGGCCTTGAAGTCGGTCTTGTTCTTGGCGTCCTCGAAGAGGTCCTTGCGGTACAGGATGATTTCGGAGTTGGTCCAGGCCGGCATGCCGATAAAGTGCCCGTCCACGTTCGCTTCCTTCACGAGCGCGGGGAAGATGTCCTTCTTCGCCTCGTCGGTGAAGAGCTCGTCGATGGGCTGGACGGCGTCCTTGAAGCTGGGAAGCCAGACGGAGTCCAGCGCGGCGACGTCGAAGGAGACGTTGCCGGAGGAGAACTCGCTGGAGAGCCTGTTGAACATGCCGTCGTAAGGAAGTTCGACGAAGTTGACGTTGATGCCTGTATCTTTCGTGCACTGTTCGGCGACGCCTGTCAGTTCGGCGTGGCCACCGGCCTCGACGAGGACGTTGACGGTGCTCGCGGCGCTACCCGACGTCGCAGCCGGGCCCCCCGCCCCGCAGGCGGTTGCTGCCAGGAGCACCGCGGTGGACAGCCCGCCAAGGGCGGCGATCCGGGAAATCGTGATTCGAGAGGACATCGCTGTCGACTCCCTTTCTTTTGAGCGGAATCTACGGTTGGGGTGGAGCTGGGAAACTTCAAGTCTCAGTGAAAAACCGTTTTGCCAAATCGACTTGGCATCACATTAGGGGCGGCGACGGATGCGTGTCAAGCATCACATCGAAATCCTGCGGACCCTTGACGACGCTATGGCAGCCGCCATACCGTAGCCCACAGCCGATGGGCAAATCGTTTTGGCAGATTTTGGCAAAATGCCGCATATTGTGCGCCCCGAAGACCACCCTGGCGTTCGGGCCCTTTTCCAACCTTCGCACGCCCGGTTGGGGACCCTAGGGTCCTCTCGTCACCAATTCAAAGGAGAACAGATGAAACCCATCCCGGACGTCAGCCGCAGGAGCGTGCTGCGGGCCTTCACGGTGTCCGTAGCAGTAGCAGGCACCGCCTTCGCCATGGCATCCACCGGCAGCCCCGCCACCGCAGCACCCACACAGATGGCCGCAACGCCTGACGCCGGCCAGCGGCCGTTGGGGCACCGTCACCTGATCGGTGTCCTCTAGAAGCACCCAAACGTTCAGTCCCCCAACGATGTGAGGAGAACCAGCTTTGACCACCGTCTACGACGTCACCACCTGGAGCGTGCCAGGGAATCCCCCGGCTACCCCGTACAACGACATCGGGCTCCTCATCAACAGCATCATCGCTGACATCAAGAGCCAGCAGACCAGTCAGGCATCCAAGCCCGGCGCCGTCATCTACGCGCCCGGATCAGATCTGCCTCAAACTCGGCCACCATTCAGGACGTTGAACAGCAGCCGGCCTACGGGGTCAGTCGGATCGTGGGTGCTGCCGCCGAGACTGAGGACTACCCCTTTGGCCGTCAGCTCGTCAGCTATACCCCGGGCATCGGAAAGGGAACGCGCCAAACGGTCCAGCTTGGTCACCACCAGCGTACCGCCGGCTCGGCATGCCGCCATCGCTTCACGGAGTCCAGGGCGAACCCGGTTAGATCCCGTCAGTCCGTGATCGACGAAGATCTGCTTCTCTTCAACACCAAGGGCAAGGAGAGCGTTTCGTTGGCCGGTTAGGTCTTGGTCGTTTGTCGAGACTCTGGCGTAACCGATCTTCATTCCAGTCATGAGGAACAGGGTTGCAGTAATCCCCCCGTCACCGTGCATTTGATCGTGCGGGTCTTACGTACATGGCCTAGGCCAGTAACTGCAAGGGACGTGCGGCAAGTTTCCTGGGCACGGTGATCGACCGGCTTGCGGGCACTATGCACCGATGCGGACGTAATCCTCTTTATCATCTCGTGCACGAGATGACGTTAAATTATGACGCGGGACACATTCATGGAATTGCCGACTTCGTAGAGACTCCGCCAGCTGAGCTGTCCGCGGTGCGCGCTCGCCGCTACTGAGCGTGGTGAACGTAGAGGTCGCGGAGCAGCGCGATCTCGGCTCCGTGGTGCAGGATCTCCTGGTTCTCCCACCACACGATCGACGGAAACGTCTCCTCGGCATCGCTGCCGTATGGGTAGCTGCTTAGCCCGGTCCGGTCATAGTCGGACTCATCGACACTGAGTAGTACCCGGCGCCAGTCGGCTGCGGCCTGACGGAACCTCTCGATAGCGCCGGCTGCATCTGGTCGTGATTCGTACGTCGCTCGATCGAACGTTCGGTCGCCCCCGAGGTGGTTGGATCGGCCCAACAGCGTTTCGGAGATGTGGTCAAGCCGCCAGGCGATCGTCGTGAGGGGCGGAGGCCACGGACTTTCGGGGGCGCCGTCTCGCCCCCACTCACCCGCGCCGATGAGCTTGATGGCGCCCGGTCCGGGCCCATCGGCGCGCCTCCGTACAGACCAGCACGCGTCGACCGGTTCCCAGAGGTACTCGGCGTCCGTCAGTACCGGTACGTCGACATCGCTGTCATCACCCGAGTTGCTGGTGGGCCCGGCGAGGCGAGTGAGAAGTCGTTCCGTCGCCCAGTCGTACTGCTCGAGCAGTGGCTTGAGGCGCTCGTTGGTCATCATGGCATGTAGCCTATACTCCACGAGATGCCGTTAGGCGCCTACGCGCGGTCGATGTTCGTACTTCGGAGCATCCGCTGGCTGTCCACGACCAAGTGCCCGCCAAGGGATCCGCTGACGGGCGCCCCCGTGGTCTGTCCGAACTTTCAACTGTCGGTACTGGCCTTATTTCGGGCTCCCAGAACGCAGAACTCGTTGCCTTCTGGATCCTCAAGTACAGTCCACGGCCGCTCGCCTTGACCAACATCGACCCTGCGGGCACCCAGAGCGACCATCCGCTCGACCTCGGCCGCTGGATCGTCCGGCCGAAAATCGAGGTGAAGACGATTCTTTGTTACCTTCGAATCTGCCACCGGCACGAAGACCAACCCTGGCAACCGGTCCGGTGCAGAACGAATTTCGAACTCATCGTCAGCTTCCAAAGTCACGACCCAACCCAAAGCTTTGGCCCACCAAAGTCCAAGCTCGGCCGGTCGTGCCGAATCGACAATTACTTGTTCCCATTCAAGACTCATGCGTTCCACTCTACTGAGCCGGACCCCTGCCCGGTGAAGAATCCCTGCGGTCACCAGGGCGTCCGCTGAACCACCGGCTTACGGGCGCCGTTGAAGGGCACGATCGTTTTCAGTTACGGTCGGCGACGCGTTACTCGGAGAAAGCTCGGAGAACGCAGCCCCCTGCGCRCGCTGAGTGCGTGACGCTTGAGGATTCAGGTCGGTGCACCATGCGGGATAGACGCGGAAACCGCGCTTGCCAGGATGCAGCTCGGAGCTGACGCATCCGAGCGAGATCAGGTGCGCCGTGGTGAATTGGAAGACCCCGAACCGTTCCTGCTCCTCTGCGAAGACGAGCAGTCCAGACATCGACTCGTC
>NZ_JBFTZL010000100.1:0-13617 GCF_056406825.1 Arthrobacter sp. P1_A5
CCAGAACACCGTCCGAGCGCCCTTGATCCGTTCCGCGAACGCCGCTGCCGAGACCGGCCCGATGTCCAGCCCGATGCCCTGGGCTCCGAAGCTGCCCGACTCGATGGCGTCGGCCGCAACGGTCTCGTGCTCGGCGTCGGCGGCGAACTTGCCCGCCACCACAACATCGGTGGGCACGACGAACTCGGTACCGGCGTCGGCGGCGCGCTTCAGGTAGTCCTGGACGACCGGGATCTGGTCCTCTTCGAGCAGGCTGCCCGCGACCTTGTGACCCGCGGCGGCGAGGAAGGTGAACAGCATGCCGCCGCCCACCAGGATCGTGTCCGCCTTGCCCAGGAGGTTGTCGATCACAGCGAGCTTGTCGGAGACCTTGGAACCGCCGAGGACAACGACGTAGGGCCGCTGGGTGTCCGTGGTGAGCTTGCGCAACACCTCGACCTCCGTGCGGACAAGGTCGCCCTGGTAGGACGGCAACCGCGTGGCGACGTCGTACACGCTGGCGTGCTTGCGGTGCACCGCACCGAAGGCATCATCGACGAAGGCGCCGTTGTCGCCGGTGAGGGCGACCAGCTCGTCCGCGAAGGCGCCGCGCTCGGCGTCGTCCTTGGAGGTCTCCCGCGCGTCGAAGCGCACGTTTTCCAGGACCAGCACTTCGCCGTCCTGCAGCGCCGCGGAGAGCTCCTTGGCCGACTCGCCGACGGTGTCGGCGGCAAGTGAGACCTTGAACCCGGCAAGCTCTGCCAGCCGTGCGGCTGCGGGCTTGAGGGAGTACTTCTCCTCCGGGGCGCCCTTGGGGCGGCCGAGGTGTGCTGTGACCAGCACGCGGGCACCGGCGTCCGTGAGCTTCGCCAGCACTGGCAGGGAGGCCTTGATGCGGCCGTCGTCAGTCACTGTAGAGCCGTCGAGCGGCACGTTCAGGTCACTTCTGACCAGAACGTACCGCCCGCGGACACCATCAGCGATCAGTTCGTTGAGGGTGTGAAATGTCATGAGTCTTACCCTAGCCCAGCTTGGACGCTACAAGCTCCGTGAGGTCCACGAGGCGGTTGGAGTAACCCCACTCGTTGTCATACCAGGACACAACCTTGACCTGGTCGCCGATCACCTTGGTCAGGCCGGAATCGAAGATGGACGATGCCGGGTCGCCGACGATGTCGGAGGAGACGATCGGCTCGTCGGTGTAGGTCAGCAGGCCCCTGAGCTCCTCGGTCTCCGATGCTGCCTTGAGGGCGGCGTTGACTTCGGCGACCGTGGTCTCGCGGGAAACCGTGACGGTCAGGTCCGTGGCGGAGCCGGTGGGAACGGGCACGCGGATGGCGTAGCCGTCGAGCTTGCCCTTGAGCTCCGGCAGGACCAGGCCGATTGCCTTGGCGGCACCGGTGGAGGTGGGCACCATGTTGATGGCGGCGGCGCGGGCGCGGCGGAGGTCCTTGTGCGGGCCGTCCTGCAGGTTCTGGTCGGCGGTGTAGGCGTGGATGGTGGTCATCAGGCCACGCTCGATGCCGAAGGCGTCATTGATGACCTTGGCCAGCGGGCCGAGGCAGTTGGTGGTGCAGGAGGCGTTGGAGATGATGTGGTGCGTGGCGTTGTCGTACAGGCCGTCATTGACACCCATCACGATCGTGATGTCCTCATCCGACGCGGGGGCGGAGATCAGGACCTTCTTGGCGCCGGCGTCGATGTGCTTCTGCGCATCGGCGGCCTTCGTGAAGAAGCCGGTGGACTCGATGACGATGTCGACGCCGAGCTCGCCCCAGGGCAGCTTCGCGGGGTCACGTTCGGCGAGGACCTTGATGATGTTGCCGTCGACGACGATGTTGCCGTCCTTGACCTCGATGGTTTCGGCCAGGCGGCCGCCCACGGAGTCGTACTTGAAGAGGTGAGCGAGGGCTTCCGGGCTGGTGAGGTCGTTGACCGCAACGATCTCAAGGTCTGCGCCCTGTGCGAGGGCGGCGCGGAAGTAGTTGCGGCCGATACGGCCAAAGCCGTTGATGCCAATACGGGTCGTCACGTTTTCAGTCTCCTTGGTGCTCTTGCGAGCACGACTAGTTGAGAAGGCGTTCAAGCCAACTAACAGATCCCGCACGCCATTGGGCAGAGATAATTACCAGATCGGAGGGCGACCAGCCACATTGCTGAAGGCTAACCGCCTTCCGTGATCCATCTTACGTTTAACCGGGACTGCCCCCGCAAGTGCAGGGGCAGTCCGTCCACATTTCGGGCCGAAGGGCCCGTAATGTGAGGTTTGTTACAAACAGAAGTCGATTCCGTCACCCTGTGCAGGGTATAGGGACCTGCCTAGAGGGTGATGAGACCCGTCGCGTTCTTGCGCGCGGCGTCGAAGCGCTTGGCGACGTCGGCCCAGTTCACGATGTTCCAGAAGGCCTTGACGTAGTCAGCCTTGACGTTGACGTAGTCCAGGTAGAAGGCGTGCTCCCACATGTCCAGCATCAGCAGCGGGGTGGTGCCGAGTGCGACGTTGCCCTGCTGATCGTAGAGCTGCTCGATGACCAGGTTGCCGCCGATGGGCTCGTAGGCCAGGAAGCCCCAGCCGGAGCCCTGCAGGCCCAATGCCGCGGCGCTGAACTGCGCACGGAACGCGTCGAACGAGCCGAAGGCGTCGTCAATGGCCGCCGCGAGCTCGCCCTCGGGCTTGTCGCCACCGTCCGGTGAGAGGTTCTTCCAGAAGACGGAGTGGTTGATGTGCCCGCCGGTGTGGAACGCGAGGTCCTTGGAGAGGCGGTTGATGTTGGCGAAGTCGCCCTTTTCGCGCGCCTCGGCCAGCTGGGCCAGAGCGTTGTTGGCGCCGGCCACATAGGCGGCGTGGTGCTTGCTGTGGTGCAGCTCCATGATCCTCGCGGAGATGTGCGGTTCCAGCGCTGCGTAGTCATAGTCGAGCTCGGGCAGTACGTACTCGGTCACAAATTCCTCCAATGTCGTGGACGGGTTGTCCGGTTCGGTAACTCTTTCGATCGTGCATCCGGATGCGGGGCATCCGGAAAATTGCGGTGGGTCCAACCGCGACAACCAGCCGCGGCTCCCGGATATTTCATTCCCCGGGATATTCCTGCTGTTGATTCTAGGGGCGGGCTAGTCGTCGAGCATTTCCGGCGTCACATTGGCTTCCGTGCCCGGGATGCCGAGGTCCTGGGCCYGTTTGTCCGCCATGGCCAGCAGCCGGCGGATCCGGCCGGCGATGGCGTCCTTGGTCATGACGGGGTCGGCGAGCCGGCCCAGCTCGTCCAGGCTGGCCTGTTTGTGCGCGACCCGGAGCTCACCGGCATACTTCAGGTGGTCCGGGACGTYGTCGCCCAGGATTTCCAGGGCGCGGTCCACCCGGGCACCGGCGGCCACGGCGGCCTGCGCGGAACGGCGCAGGTTCGCGTCATCGAAGTTGGCGAGCCGGTTGGCCGTGGCGCGGRCTTCCTTGCGCATGCGGCGTTCTTCCCAGATCATCAGCGCGTCGTGGGCACCCATGCGCGTCAGCAGCGCGGCGATCGTGTCGCCGTCGCGGATCACCACGCGGTCCACTCCCCTGACCTCGCGGGCCTTGGCCTGAATACCCAGGCGGCGGGCGGCGCCGACGAGGGCCAGGGCCGATTCGGGGCCGGGGCAGGTGACTTCCATGGCCGAGGAGCGGCCGGGCTCGGTGAGCGAGCCGTGGACCAGGAACGCACCGCGCCAGACAGCTTCGGCGTCCGCGGCGGAGCCGTTCACCACTACCGACGGAAGGCCGCGCACGGGCCGCCCCCGCGCGTCCAGGAGTCCGGTCTGGCGGGCGAGGGCCTCACCGTCGCGCACCACCCGCACCACGTAGCGGCTGCCGCGGCGCAGGCCGCCGCCGGAGACGACGATGATCTCGCTCTGGTGGCCGTACACCTCGGCGATGGCGGCGCGCAGCCGCCGGGCGGTCGATGCGAGGTCGACTTCGGCCTCGATCACAATCCGGCCCGAGATGATGTGCAGCCCGCCGGCGAAGCGGAGCATCGCCGATACCTCGGCCTTGCGGACTGAGGACTTCTTGATATCCAGACGGGAAAGTTCTTCCTTGACTGATGCTGTCAGTGCCATGGCACCTTTCCTAACTATTCCCGAAAATATCGTGATACGCCGTCGCCAGCCGCAACGGATCGTGGACCGGACGGCGACCAGACGCCCCCACTTTACCCAAGACCACCTCGGCACCGAGCATTCCTGCCGCCGCCTCGAAGTCGGGCAGGTTCTGCACCGACGCCGGGTCGGCCAGGATGACGTCGATCGTGAACTCCGGCGCATATTCGCGCAGCACCCGGAGGTGGTCGGCGGCGGACATGCCGGCCGTCTCCTTGGTATCTGTGGCCAGGTTCATGGTCAGGCACCGGCGGGCAGCCGTGTTGGCGAGGGCCTCGCGCATTTCGGGCAGCAACAGGTGCGGCAGCACGGACGTGTACCAGGAGCCCGGCCCGAGGATCACCCAGTCGGCCAGCTCGATCGCCGTCAGTGCCTCGGTGCAGGCCGGAGCGTTCTCAGGCAAGAGCCGGACGTGCTCCAGGGACCCTGCCACCGCGCACTTGGCCTGGCCGGTGAGCGTCTGCAGTGCCGTGGCGCCGTCCGGGGCGGTGACCCGGACCTGGCCCTCGATGGTCAGCGGGACGCTGGACATCGGCAGGACTTCGCCGCGCGCGCCGAGCAGGGCGCCGGCCCACTTCAGGCCTGCGACGGTGTCGCCCAGGAGCTCCCAGAGCGTGACGATCAGGAGGTTGCCCATCGCGTGCTCATCGAGGGAGCCACCGCGGCCTTTGCCGGGGGCGAAGCGGTGCTGCATGACGTCGCGCCACGTGCGGCCCCAGTCGGTGTCGTCGCACAGCGCGGACAGGGCCATCCGGAGATCACCGGGCGGCAGGACGCCGTACTCTTCGCGGAGCCGGCCGGAGGATCCGCCGTCGTCCGCGACCGTGACGACCGCGGTGAGTTCGGAGGTCAGCAGGCGCAGGGCCGACAGCGAAGCGGAGAGGCCGTGGCCGCCGCCGAGCGCGACGACGGACGGGCCTTTGTCCTGCTGGCTGGCGAAGGCCGCGCTGGCGGGCGGGACAAGGGGCAGCGGGCCGGTCAGCAGCGCCATTACTCGCGGCCCAGGTCCCGGTGCGTCGTGGTCACCGTGACGCGCGGATACTGCGCCAGCCTCCGGGAGAGCTCGACGGCGACCGCCACGGAGCGGTGCTTGCCGCCGGTGCAGCCCACGGCGATGGTGGCGTAGTGCTTGTTCTCCCGCCGGTACCCGTCCAGGACAGGTTCAAGGGCCAGGACGTAGCGTTCCACGAAGTCGCTGACGCCCTGGGCCTCCAGCACATAGTCGCTGACGTCCTTGTCCAGTCCGGTGTGCGGGCGCAACTGCGGCACCCAGTGCGGGTTGGGGATGAAGCGGGCATCGGCCACGAAGTTGGCATCCACCGGCAGCCCGTACTTAAAGCCAAAGCTCATGACGTTCAGCCGCAGCGCCACCGGCCCGGTCTCGCTGAAGAGCTCGGTGATGGCGGTGGCGAGGCCATGGACGTTGAGGGAGGACGTGTCCAGGACGATGTCGGCGGTGTCCTTCAATTCACGGACCAGCTCGCGCTCGGCGGCGATGCCGTCCAGGATCCGGCCGCCGCCCTGGAGCGGGTGGGGCCTGCGGCCCTGCTCAAAGCGGCGCACCAGGACGTCGTCGTTGGCGTCGAGGAACAGCACGCGGAAGCTCACGCCGGTGGCTTCCAGGGCGCGGAGCGCCGCGCGCATGTCGACGAACAGTTCCTTGCTCCGGACGTCCATCACGACGGCGAGCTTGGACATGGAGTGCGGCGTCCGGGACACCAGTTCGGCGAGCGTGCCGAGCATCTGCGGCGGCAGGTTTTCCACGACATACCAGCCATGGTCCTCGAGGGCGTCCGAGGCGGTGCTGCGGCCGGCTCCCGACATTCCGGTCACCACGAGCAGTTCAGCCTCGACGGGTTTGACGGGTGTCATGCCGTCCGCATCCGTCTCGGATCCTGCCGTCGACTCTGCCATCAGTGAAGCCCCATCTCTGCCTGTGCGATTTGCTGTTTGTCAGGTTTGCGCGCCGGCCGCGGTGATGCCGCTGCCGTGCCGTACCCAAGTCTTTACCCTAGCTAAGTTTGGCGGCACTAGCTAAGCGTCGAGGATTTCGCCGGTGGTCATGTTGACGGCAGGAACCGGGGCGGCTTCCTCGACGCCGCCGCCAGCGAAGTGCCGGACGATCGCGGCGGCGAGGGAGGGGCCAATCCCCTTGGTGCCGGTGAGTTCGTCCTGCGTCGCGGCTTTGATCCCCTTGACGGAGCCAAACTCCGCCAGGAGGGCCTTGCGCTTGGATTCGCCCAGCCCGGGCACGCTGTCCAGGGCGGAGGCCGTCATGGCCTTGCCGCGCTTTTGCCGGTGGAAGGTGATGGCGAAGCGGTGGGCCTCATCGCGGATCCGCTGCAGCAGATACAGGCCGGCCGAGGCGCGTGGCAGGATCACCGGGAAATCGCTGTCCGGCAGCCACACCTCTTCGAGCCGTTTGGCCAGGCCGACCACATACACGTCCTCGATGCCGAGCTCTTCCAGCGCCCTTGCGGCGGCATTGACCTGCGGTTTGCCGCCGTCGACGACGACGAGGTTGGGCGGGTAGGCGAATTTGCTCCGCGGTGTTGGCGTCGTGGAGTCCGCGACCGCCGCGGCGGTTGCCGCGTCCAGGGCGGCCTGGTGCGCCGGTTTGGCCGCGGCCGCCGCCTGCTCGTCTTTTTCTTGAAGATAGTGCCGGAACCGCCGGGTCAGCACATCATGCATGGCCGCCGTGTCGTCGGTGGCCGCGGCCCCGGTCACGGCGAACTTCCGGTAGTCGGACTTTTTCGGCAGGCCGTCCTCGACCACCACCATGGAGCCGACCACGTTGGTGCCCTGGACGTGTGAGATGTCGAAGCACTCGATCCGCAGCAGCGCCACGGGAAGCTCGAGCGCTTCCTGGATTTCCTGCAGGGCCTGGGAGCGCATGGTGAGGTCGCCGGCGCGCCGGGACTTGTGAAGTTTGAGGGCGTGCTCGGCGTTTTCACGGACCGTGGACAGGAGGGCGGCCTTGTCTCCGCGCTGGGGCACGCGGATGTCCACCCGGGCCCCGCGCAGGCCGCTGAGCCATTGCGCCAGCTCCGGGGCGTTGCTGGGCTCGGCAGGCACCAGCACTTCCCGGGGCAACCTGCCCTGGAGCCCGGCTTCCTCGCCGTAGACCTGCTGGAGCAGGTGTTCGACCAGTTCCGGGGTGGTGGAGTCCTCGACTTTTTCCACCACCCAGCCGCGTTGGCCACGGATCCGTCCGCCCCGGACGTGGAAGACCTGCACGGCGGCCTCGAGCTCGTCTTCGTGCAGGGCGAAGACGTCGGCGTCCGTGCCCTCGGCCAGGACGACGGCGTTACGTTCGAAGACCTTCTTCAGCGCCACGATGTCGTCCCGCAGCCGGGCCGCGCGTTCGTAGTCGAGCTCGGCGACTGCCGCGGCCATCTCCCGTTCCAGCCGGTTGACGAAGGGCTTGGCTTCGCCGCCCATGAACGTGCAGAAATCCTCGGCCAGGGCGCGGTGGTCGGCCGCGGAGATCCGGCCGACGCACGGCGCGGAACATTTGTCGATGTAGCCGAGCAGGCAGGGCCGGCCGCTGGCTTCGGCGCGCTTCAGCACCCCGGCGCTGCAGCTGCGGACCGGGAACACGCGCAGCAGGGTGTCCATGGTGTCCCGGATCGCGCCGGCGGTGTACGGGCCGAAGTACCGGGTCCCCTTGCGCCGGTCGCCGCGCAGCACCTGGACGCGCGGGTACTTCTCCCCCATCGTCACGGCGAGGTACGGGTAGCTTTTGTCGTCCCTGAACATCACGTTGAAGCGGGGCGTGAATTCCTTGATCCAGGTGTATTCCAGCTGCAGCGACTCGAGTTCGCTGCCCACCACGGTCCATTCGACGCTGCTGGCCGTGTGGACCATCGCATAGGTTTTGGGCATGAGCCCGGCGGGATTGGCGAAATAGGTGTTCAGCCGGGCACGGAGGTTCTTGGCCTTGCCGACGTAGATGACCCGGCCGTGCGGATCGCGGAAGCGGTACACGCCCGGATTAGTCGGAATTTCACCCGTCTGGGGTCGGTAACTCGCTGGATCTGCCACACATCAAGTCTACTGAGCCGCCGGCGGTGCCGTTGCACGTGCACCGCAGCATGCCGGGAGCAGGAAGCTGCGCGCTATTCGGCTGACTTGCTCTGGTTGTAGCTGGTGGAGCGTTCCTGGCCGCTCAGGTCCGCGATTGCGTCCATGATGCGGTCCGTGACCTGGCGGCGGGCCGGCAGGGAATGGTCCGGTCCGGTTTTCTCGAAGTACAGCGGCTCGCCGACCTTCATGGTGAAGTGCTGCGGTTTGACGGACTTGCTGTCCGCGGGCTGCAGGTGTTCGGTGCCGATCAGGCCCACCGGGATTACGGGCGCGCCGGTGGTCAGGGCCAGCCAGCCGACGCCGGTGCGGCCGCGGTACAGGATGCCGTCGCGGGAACGGGTGCCTTCGGGATAGATGCCCACGCCCTTGCCGGAGTCGAGGATGTCCAGCAGCGTTTTCAGCGCCTGGACGCTCGCCGCCTGCTCGCCGCGTTCCACCGGAATGGAGCCCACAGCCTCGAAGAAGGACTTCATGGCCTTGCCTTTGATGCCGCCAGTGGTGAAGTACTCAGCCTTCGCGAAGAAGGCCACGGGCCGCGGCATGAGCGCCTGGACGATCACGCTGTCCAGGAACGAGAGGTGGTTCGGTGCCACGATGAACGGTCCGTCCTTGGGCACGTTTTCCAGGCCGATGACCGTGGGACGGCACGTGGTGGTTACCAGCCCCCGCGTGGTCCAGCGGATTGCGTCAAACATTGCCATCGGTGTGCACCTCGTTCAGGGCTGTGGTCCCCGGGCGTTCGGAGAGCCGGTTGATCGTCGCGTGAAGCGCCTCAGTGTTGTGCACGATCTCGACGGCACCGGCCGCGTGCAGTTCGCCGTCGGGCGCAAACCCCCAGCCTACGCCGATGCAGTCCAGTCCGTTCGCAGCGGCCCCGGCGACGTCCTGCGCCCGGTCCCCCACCATCACGGCCCGGCCGGCGGCCGCAGGGTCCGCGGCAGCGAGGTCCGAGAGCGCGGCGGCGACGATGCCGGCCTTGCCTTCGGGAACAGAGCCTGCGGGAACGGAGCCGTCGGGCACCGAGCCCGCTCCCGGGCTGGCGGCCTCGTCGGCGGCGGAGCCCCGGATGCTGTGGAAGAGTCCGGCGATGCCGTGGTGCGCCAGGACAGTGCGGGCAAGCCCTTCCGGCTTCTGGGTCGCGACGGCGATGGGCCGCCCCGCGGCCACGAAGTCCTCGAGGAGGCCGCGGATTCCCGGGTACAGCCTGCTCTGCGCTATTCCTGTGGATGCGTAGTGCGCGCGGTAGATGCGGATGGCGTCTTCCAGCTGTGCGGCCGGAACGCCGGCGATTTCCGTCAGGGAATGGCTGAGCTTGGGCCCAATCATGGCGTCCATCCGGGACTTGTCCGGAACCGGCAGGCCAAGCTCGATGAGGGCCGCGGCGATACCGTCGGTAATACCCCCGGCGGGATCGACAAGAGTGCCGTCAAGGTCGAAGATCACGGGCACTGTTGTATGCGTCACCGGCTTAGTTTCTCACGAGTGTGCTGTTGCCAGAAATTCGCATGCTCCTACGGGAATACATCGGGAATACATCACGCGATACATCAGCGGATACATCCGGTGAAAACCCTGCGGGGCGGGGACGCGCGCGGCGGAAGCTTACCTGCCCCGCCGCACGGTCCCTGGCGGCCGGTGTTCAGGCGAGGAGCTCGGCGAGGAACGCGGCCGTGTGGCTCTCGCTCGACTTGGCCACCTGCTCGGGGGTGCCGGAGGCGACCACAYGGCCGCCACCGGACCCGCCGTCGGGGCCAAGGTCCACGATCCAGTCGGCGCTCTTGATGACGTCGAGGTTGTGTTCGATCGTGATCACCGTGTTGCCCTTCTCCACGAGGCCCTGGAGCACCATGAGGAGCTTGCGGATGTCCTCGAAGTGCAGGCCCGTGGTGGGCTCGTCCAGGACGTAKACGCTGCGSCCGTTGGARCGYTTCTGGAGCTCGGCYGCGAGCTTCACGCGCTGGGCCTCGCCGCCGGARAGCGTGGTGGCGGGCTGGCCCAGCCGGACGTAGCCRAGGCCGACGTCGACGAGCGTGTTGAGGTGCCGTGCGATCGGCGAGAAGGCCGCGAAGAACTCGGCCCCTTCCTCGATGGGCATGTTCAGCACGTCCGCGATGGTCTTGCCCTTGTAGTGGACCTCCAGGGTTTCGCGGTTGTACCGGGCGCCGTGGCAGACCTCGCAGGGGACGTAGACGTCCGGCAGGAAGTTCATCTCGATCTTCAGGGTGCCGTCGCCGGAGCAGGCCTCGCAGCGGCCGCCCTTGACGTTGAAGGAGAACCGGCCCGGCAGGTAGCCGCGGACCTTGGCCTCGGTGGTTTCGGCGAAGAGCTTTCGGATGTTGTCGAACACGCCGGTGTACGTGGCCGGGTTCGAGCGCGGGGTGCGGCCGATGGGGCTCTGGTCGACGTGCACCACCTTGTCCAGGTGTTCGAGGCCCTGGACGGACTTGTGCCTGCCGGCCACCTGCTTGGCGCCGTTGAGCTTGTTGGCCAGGACCTTGTAGAGGATCTCGTTGACCAGGGTGGACTTGCCCGAGCCGCTGACGCCGGTGACGGCGGTGAAGAGGCCCAGCGGGAAACTGGCGTCGATGTTCAGGAGGTTGTTCTCCTTCGCCCCGACCACCTTGAGCTCGCGCTTCTTGTCGTATTTGCGCCGCTTCTTCGGGATCTCGATTTTCCGCCGGCCGGAGAGGTAATCGCCGGTGAGCGAATCCGTGTTTTCCAGCAGCTCCTGGTAGGACCCGGAATGGACCACCATGCCGCCGTGCTCGCCGGCGCCCGGTCCGATGTCCACCACCCAGTCGGCCTCGTGGATGGTGTCCTCGTCATGCTCCACGACGATCAGGGTGTTGCCGAGGTCCCGGAGCCGGGTGAGTGTCTCGATCAGGCGGCGGTTGTCCCGCTGGTGCAGGCCGATCGAGGGCTCGTCGAGGACGTACAGCACGCCCACGAGGCCGGAGCCGATCTGGGTGGCCAAACGGATGCGCTGGGCTTCGCCGCCGGACAGGGTGCCGGAGGGCCGCTCCAGGTTCAGGTACTCGAGTCCGACGTCGAGGAGGAAGGTCAGGCGGGCCTGGATTTCCTTGAGGACCTGGTGGGCGATCTGGGCCTCGCGGCCGGTGAGGACGAGGTTTTCGAGGAAGCCGGCGCATTCCCGCATGGGCAGCGCGGCGACCTCGGCGATTGACTTTCCGTTGATCAGCACCGAGAGCGACGCAGGGTTCAGCCGGGCACCGTTGCAGGCCGGGCACGGGACCTGGCGCATATATTCCTCGTAGCGGTCGCGCGCATAGTCGGAATCGGTCTCGCCATGCTTGCGGTGGACGTACTGCACGACGCCCTCAAAGCCTGTGCTGTACTTGCGTTCACGGCCGAAGCGGTTGCGGTATTGCACCACCACCTTGTGGTCCTTGCCGTGCAGGACGGTCTGCCGGACGCCGGTGTCGAGCTTCTCCCACGCCGTCGTCATGGAGAAGCCGAGTTCCTCGGCCAGGCCGGCCAGCAGCCGGTTCCAGTACTCCGTGGTGGCGGTGCCCAGGGACCACGGCGCAATGGCCCCCTCGGAGAGCGAGAGCTCCGGGTTGGGGATGAGGAGTTCCTCGTCGACCTCCAGCTTGGTGCCGATGCCGCTGCACGCGCTGCAGGCGCCGAAAGGGTTGTTGAATGAGAAGGAACGGGGCTCGATCTCGTCGATCGCCAGGGGGTGCTCGTTGGGGCAGGCCAGGTGTTCTGAGAACGCCCTGATCCGCTCGGGATCGTCTGCTTCGAGGTCGACGAATTCGGCCAATATGCGGCCCTCCGCCAGTCCGAGGGCGGTTTCGACCGAGTCGGTCAGGCGCTGGCTGATGCCTTCCTTGACCACGAGGCGGTCCACCACGACTTCGATGGTGTGCTTGAACTGCTTGCCCAGCTTCGGCGGATCACTCAGGTGGACGAGCTCGCCGTCCACCCGGGCCCGCGAGTAGCCCTTGGCGGTGAGTTCCTTGAAGAGGTCCACGAATTCGCCCTTGCGGCCGCGGACGACGGGTGCCAGCACCTGGAAGCGGGTGCCGTCCGGGAGCTCGAGCAGCTGGTCGACGATCTGCTGCGGGGTCTGCTTGGTCACGGGCTCCCCGCAGACGGGGCAGTGCGGCCGGCCCACACGGGCCCAGAGCAGGCGCATGTAGTCGTAAATCTCGGTGATGGTTCCCACGGTCGAGCGCGGGTTCTTGGACGTGGACTTCTGGTCGATGGACACCGCCGGCGAGAGGCCTTCGATGAAGTCGACGTCGGGCTTGTCCACCTGGCCCAGGAACTGCCGGGCGTAGGCGGAGAGGGATTCGACGTAGCGGCGCTGGCCCTCGGCGAAGATGGTGTCGAACGCGAGGGAGGACTTTCCGGAGCCGGACAGGCCGGTGAAAACGATCATGGCATCACGCGGCAGGTCCAGGTCCACGTTGCGCAGGTTGTGCTCGCGGGCGCCCTTGACGACAAGGCGCGTCATGTCCGGACGCTTCAGGACGGGGCGGGACGGGGCCGCATCCCGGACTGCCAGCGGCTCGACGGCGGAATGGACTTCAACGGCTGGATCTTCAGCTACAGCTTTAGGCACGAATCTAATGCTAATCGAAAACTTCTTCGAAAAACTATTCCGCGCGGCACGGGCGGCGCCGGATGTGCTATTGGCGGTCGTAGGCGGCGGCCAGCAGCTGCACGGCCTCGGCGAAACTGGCGCCCTGGGCTTTGGCGGCCGCGGCGAACTCGGCGGCGGCGGCGGACAGCGAACTCCAGGCGGCATCGCGGGCACACACCACGGTCCCGTTGCGACCCTTCGTCACTACGACGCCGGCGGCCTCGAGTTCCTTGTAGGCCCGCGCCACGGTGTGCGGGGCGACGCCCAGTTCGCCGGCGAGGCTCCGCACGGCCGGAAGCCTGGTGCCCGGCGCGAGTGTGCCGTTGTCGGCGCGTTCGATCACGTAGAGCCGCAGCTGTTCGAAGAGCGGGACGGAGCTGGCCGGATTGGTCCGCCAGGATCCGGGAAAACGCTCCCCCGCGGCGTCCGCGGGGCTCACTGTTCGGCCTCCTGGACGGCCGGGACCTGTTCGCGGCCGGCGAACTGGGCGTCGTACAAATCCTTGTAGAGCCCCTGCCGGGCCACCAGCTGCTGGTGGGTGCCGTGTTCAACGATTCGTCCGTGGTCCATGACGAGAATTAGATCAGCGTCCCGGACCGTGGACAAACGGTGCGCGATCACGAAGCTTGTGTGACCGTGCCGCAGCCGCTCCATGGCATGCCGGATCTGCACCTCAGTGCGGCTGTCGACGGAGCTCGTCGCCTCATCCAGCACCATGATGCTGCGCCCGGCGAGCTGCGCCCGTGCGATCGAGACGAGCTGGCGCTGGCCCCGGCTCAGGGAGTCGCCGTCGTTGCCGAGCATCGTGGCGT
>NZ_JBFTZL010000101.1:0-13589 GCF_056406825.1 Arthrobacter sp. P1_A5
GGAGATCGTTGCGTACAGGACCCAGTGGCAGTCCGAGATCGGCGCGGACGCCGGCGCGGACGCCGGCACTGATGACTCAGGCACTGGGGACGCCGGCACTGAGGGCTCCGGCGGCCGAGCATCCGACCTGCGGTTCGGTCCGTTCCCGCCCGGCGGCCCCGCAGCTCTCCCGGCCCCGGCCCTGCCGAATGCCCACATCCGGCCCCGCGGCTGACCTGTCTATTCCGGCAGGCCCATACTGGCAAGCCCAGCCGGCCCTGCACCCGTAAGCCCGACTGCCGGGCCAATCCGGCCCGCTCAAGGAGACCATATTGACCACGATCACCATCAGTAACAACCCGCAGCGCAGCCGTTTCGAAGTGCTCGACGCCGGCACCGTGATCGGCCAGGCCGCTTACGTGGACGACGTCGGGGCGGGCCAGCGGATTTTCTACCACACGGAGATCAACGAGGAATATGGCGGCCGCGGGCTGGCCGGGGTGCTGGCCGCACAGGCACTCGATGAGACTGTCGCCGCGGGCCTCACGATCGTTCCGGTGTGTCCCTACATCAAGAAGTTCCTGGGCAAGCACCCCGGCTACGCGGCCCACGTGGTAAAGCCGGCCCCGGCTCAACTGCGGTTCCTGAGCGCCTCGCTGGCTCAACGCGTCCGGCAGTAGCCGCCCCGGGACAGATGCGCCTCTGGACTCACGTGTGCGCGATGAACCGCTCCACACGCCGGTCCGGGATGAGCCAGATCGCGGCGACCACCGAATAGGCGGCGATCCCCAAGAGCGGGTTCACCAGGCTGAGCCCCATCCCGGCGATGTAGAGCGCGGGCGATCCCTTGCCCTTCCAGTCCTGCCCCATGGCCCGGTCCAGCGCGCCGCCGCGTCCCTGCTGGCGGATCAGGGTTGTTTTCAGGATGTAGTACGCAATGGCGGCGAACAGCAGGTCCAGCCCATAGACGAGGACGGGTACCTCGGCCAGGCCCGTGTCATTTATCCACCGGGTGGTGAAGGGGATGAGGGAGAGCCAGAACAGCAGATGCAGGTTTGCCCAGAGCACCCCACCGTTGATCCGCCCGGCCAGATGCAGCATGTGGTGGTGGTTGTTCCAGTAGATCCCGACATAGATGAAGCTCAGCAGGTAACTGAGCAGGGTTGGAAGCTCGTGAAGCAGGGCCGGCCAGGTCGGTTCGGCTGGGACGTGAAGCTCCAGCACCATGATGGTGATGACGATCGCCAGCACCCCGTCGCTGAAGGCCTCCAGCCGGTTCTTGTTCATGGGCCGCCTTTAATCAGGGCATCGTGGCAGATGCAACGAGGAACTGCCGACGCCGTGACGTGCGGTTCGTAGGTAAGGGTACTAGTCCCGGGTCCCTGCTTCGAGTTCTTCCTCCGCCATTTCGAGGGCAAAGCCCAGCGCCTGGACGAGATTGGTGGTCGCCGCCACGATCCGGGGAGTGCCGACGATGGGTGCAACGGCGATCAGGACGCCGCGGACATCCTCCAAGGTGATGCCGACGTCCACGGCGGTACCGGCGTTGAACAGGTAGGAGGCGCCCGGGGCGTCGACCGCCGCGAGCGCCGCAATCCGGGCCAGCATCAGTTCGCGAGGCTCAAGGGTGGAGCGTTCGAGCGAAACGGCGGTGATGTCGGCGAGGACGGCGAGAACAGGTGCTTCTTCTTCGGCCATGGTTATGTCTCCATCTGGTTTCAGTGGTGTGCGCCGAGTGACGCGACGTGAGCGGATCGGCCCGACTCGTCATGAACGTAACCCGCCACGACCAGGGGTGGCATCACCCGAACCGCATGAATCGATTGGTCAGTCGCCCGGCTGCGGAACAGATGGCGTTTTGAGCCTGCGCTGCGGGATCCATCAGCGATGCGTTGACGATGGGCCGGTTCGGGGCCAGAATCGCAGTAGCTTGAGCCGAGACGCATTGGCGCGCTCGGCGGGGACTGACCCAGGCAAGCAGTGCCGGTGGCGGTTCCGGACCTAATAGGGAGGTCGCCGATCATGGCCGAGACCAAAAAAGTCAAGCATCCGAGCGTCGAGGAGCGTGCTGCGAAGGGCAAGGGGCGCCRGGAAAAGACGCCCGTCTCCAGCCACGCAGGCTGGGTCCCCGCGTCCGACCGCCCGGATCCGGTCGCGCTGCTCGAGGAACAGAACCTCACCCGCGAACAGGACCTCGTTCCGGTGAGGCACGGCCGGATGCTGGTCTCACCGTTCACGTTCTACCGGGGCGCCGCCAAGATCATGGCAACCGATCTGAAAGACACTCCCCGGGCCGGCCTGGTGTCCCAACTGTGCGGGGACGCCCATTTATCCAACTTTGGCGTCTTCGCCTCACCAGAGCGAACCCTGTTGTTCGATCTCAACGATTTCGACGAAACTCTGCCCGGCCCATTCGAGTACGACGTCAAACGCATGGCCGCGAGCTTTACCATCGCGGCGCGGAACAACGCGTTCACCAAGGAAGAAACGCGCGACGCGACACTCACCGCCGTTCGGGCTTACCGCGAGGCGATGGCAGAGTTCGCACAGATGGGCACCCTGGACATCTGGTACGCCCGTCTGTCCGAGGAACAGCTGATGGAAACCATAGAGCTGGCCGTGGCAACCCAAAAGGGCAAGGCCCTCAAGAAGGCAGCCCACGGCATGGAAAAGACGGCGAAACAGAACGTCGCCAAGGCCCACACCCGCGACAGCCTGCAGGCACTCTCCAAGCTCGCCGAGCGGGTGGACGGGGAGTACCGGATCGTCAGCCAGCCGCCGATCGTCATTCCCTCGCGGGAGCTGGGTGAATCGTTCGGCATGTCTGCGGATGGGATTCAGAAAGCGGTTCGTGAGCAGCTCCGTTCCTACCGGGCCACGCTGCCAGACGACCGACGAATCTTGCTGGAGCGCTTCGAAGTCATCGATGTCGCCCGCAAGGTCGTGGGCGTCGGCAGTGTCGGCACGCGGGCGTTCATCGCCTTGCTCCAGGGCCGGGATGAGCAGGATCCGCTGTTTCTTCAGGTCAAGGAGGCGACGAGGTCGGTGCTCGAGGACCACTTACCGAAGAGCAAGTTCAAGCAGCCGGGCGAGCGTGTGGTGCAGGGCCAGCGGATGATGCAGGCCGCGAGCGACATCTTCCTGGGATGGACCAAGGGGGTACAGGACAACCGGTACCTGTATTGGCGCCAACTGCGTGACATGAAGGGCTCAGCCATTGTGGAAGGGATGAAGCCGCTCGGCATGACCTTCTATGCCGACGCCTGCGGCTGGACGCTGGCGCGGGCCCACGCCCGGTCCGGCGACCCCATCGCGATCGCGTCCTACCTCGGTAAGAGTGACAAGTTCGAACGCTCCATCACCGACTTCTCCGAGCGGTACGCGGACCAGAACGAAAAGGACTACGAGGCCTTCGCCGATGCGGTTCGCTCGGGGCGGCTGGAAGCCACTGAGGGCCTCTGATTCCGGATGTTCAGCAGAAGGCGCCGCCGTGGGTGAACGGCTCGAAGGACGGCAGGTTTCGCTCTGGCTCGCCACAACCGGTACCACCCGCTATCCCTCCCTGGACACGGATCTTGAGGTCGACGTCGCCGTCGTCGGGGGAGGGATCGCCGGCCTGACGGCGGCGCTGGCCCTCAAACGCGCCGGCAGCACCGTCGCGGTCCTGGAGGCAGCCCGCATTGGCACCGGCGTTACGGGGCACACCACCGGCAAAGTCACCTCACTGCACCGGCTGGCCTACACCGAACTCGCGGACCGGCACGGACCGGACGTCGCGGGCACGTACGGGCAGGCCAACCAGGCCGCCATCGAGCACATTGCGCGTGTCGTCGCGGAGGAGGGCATCGACTGCGACTTCCGCAGGGTGTCCAACTACACCTACGCCGAATCCGACGACGCCCTCGCCAGGGTCCGCGGCGAGGCGGCCCTGGCCGGACGGCTCGGCCTGCCAGCTGTCTTTACCTCCGAGGTGCCGCTGYCGTTCGGTACCCGGGGCGCAGTCCGGTTCGACGGCCAGGCACAACTCCACGCGGTGAAATACCTCCAAGGCCTCGCCCGCGCCGTGGACGGGAGCGGAAGCCACGTACTGGAGGACTCGCGCGTCACCTCGGTCCGCGACGGGGTGCCCGCCGTCGTCAAGACCGGGAGCGGCACCGTCCGGGCGCGCGAGGTGATCATTGCCACCAACGTCCCCGTTGGCGACGCCGGGCTGTTTGCCGGGCGCTGCTACCTGCACCGTTCCTACGTCGTTGCCAGCCTGGCACCTGCCGTGCCCCTGGACGGGACCTTCATCAGCGTCGACGAGCCGATGCGCTCCATCTTGGCGATCGACATTGAGGGCGCCCGGTTCGTTCTCACCGGCGGCGAGGGGCACCGTGCCGCCGACGCCAGCGATGCCGCCGCGCGGTACCGCCGCCTCGCGGCTTTCTCCCGGGAACGCCTCGGCACCGGGGAGACCAGCTTCCGCTGGTCCACGCAGGACAACATGCCCGTCGACGGGTTGCCCTACGCCGGGACTTTGACACCGACGGCGGCGCACCTTCATGTGATCACCGGCCTGCGAAAATGGGGCCTGACCAACGGCACCGCTGCCGCCCTGATCCTGGCCGACACCCTGTCGGGCCGGCACAACCCCTGGGCCGCGGTTTTCGATACCAACCGCCCTTCCGCCGGCCAGGCAGGCGGGGTGCGGCAGCAACCGGACCAGCCGCCCCCACACCGGCTGCCGGCCCAACCGGCCGTCGCCGGGCTGCGACCCGGCGAAGGCACCGTCGTGGAGATCGACGGCGAAATGACCGCCGTCTACGCTGGCGCTGCCGGGGACCTCCTCGCCGTCTCGGCCATCTGCACGCATCTGGGCTGCACGGTCGCGTTCAACGCGGACGATTCGACGTGGGACTGCCCCTGCCACGGCTCGCGGTTTGCCGCCGACGGCGCCGTCATCCAGGGCCCGGCGACGAAGGACCTGGCGCCGAGACCCGCACCGCGTTAGGTTCCTGCGGGTGAACCGGCCCGGGTGGCGGGGAAGCCGGCGGCCGAAGCGCGTCCCGCCCGGAGCCGTTCCAGCTTGACCACGTCCCGCCCGAATGAAAAGGCCAGCAGCCTAAGCGCCGGCCCGAGCACCATGGCTCCCAGCGCCGGAGTCACCGCCGGCAACAGGGCGAACAGCAGGGCCGCCGGCTGGGCGGCTCCGATGACCCTGCGGACAGTGCTGGACGGCAGCGGGTTCTTCAGGGACGGCCGGAACCAGGCCGCTGCGAGGAACGCGTAGTACATCAGGCCGATGCCCAGGGGCCACAGGCCGAACTTTCCCGCCGCCGCGCAGGACAGCACCAGGACCAGCGCGGCGTCCGTATCCGAATCCAGGCGCGAACCCTCGGCCGTGGCACAACCCGTGAACCTGGCCACCCGTCCGTCCACGGCATCGAGCAGGAACGCGGCCGTGCCCAGGACCACCACCAGAAGGCTTGGTCCGGCTCCGGCGATCAACCCCACCACCGTTTCGGCGGCACAAAAGGCCACGATGCCGGCCCGGCCGAGGGTGACGCGGTCCGCGCGGGTGGAAAAACGCGGTTTCCGCCGCAAAACGGAGCCGGCGGCCCGGATGATCACCGCGGCCCCCGCCGCCAGGGCCAGGAGCCAGGGAACAGGATCCCTGAAGACCGCCGCGCCGAACCAGGCCCAGGCCCAGGCCCAGGCCACAAGATAGGCGCCGACGGCGGTGCCGGCATCCGCCACGGCACGGCGGGCGGCTGCCGATCCTGGCCCGGTCTGCCCTGGCGCCGGGGAAGCAGTGGCCCTCATCGGTTCTGCAGGCCGGCTTCCGGGCACGTTTGCTGATCCCGTGCCTGTAGACGCCGTGTCCTCTTGTTTCGTGCCTACTGCAAACGACTTCAGCCTGAACCACCCCGCCCACATGCTAGCAAGTCCGCGGCCCGGGGTTGGTCAGTGCTTGGACTGGGCGCCCTGCCCGTTCGTCCGCCGTCCGGCCCGGACGAAACCGATGGCCGCCAGGACGGCGCCGGCGCCTTCGGCCACGGCGCTGACGGACTTCTCGAAGAACCAGATGGGCTCGTACATGGCCGGGAAAGGCCCGAACGCCGGAATATTCACGTAACGGTAGGCCACCACGGCCACGAAGGCGCTCAGCGCGACGACGAATGCGACGGCGAAGGCCGCCCTGCTGCCGCGCAGCAGCACGTACAACCCGGCCAGCACAGCGGCAGCCGATTCCAGCAGGAACAGGTTCCCTTGGCCGATTCCCGCGGAGTTCCCCGCCTGGTAGCCCGGGGCCAGGTGGATGTGGACGGCGGCGTCAATGAACAGGGCAACGGCCGTGAGGATTCGCAGTGTCATKCCGGCCGTATGGACCCGCACGGTCCGTCCGGGGCTCTGGGCGCTCATTTGACCACCAGCGTCCCGTGCATGCCCGGATGGTAGGTGCAGTGATACGCGTAGGATCCGGGCTTCGTCGGCGCAGTGAAAGTGGCAGTGCCGCCGCCCTTGACCTGGGCATCGAACGCTGAACCTTCGTCAGCCGTGACCGTGTGCGCCGCGGCATCCATGTTGGTGACGGTGACCGCCGCGCCGGGGGCCACGGTGAGCGGGTCGCCGTAGGCGAAGTCCTTGATGGTGATGGTGGCGGCGGCGGTGCCCGCCGTCGGGCCGGCCCCGTAGGCAGGGCCGGGTGGGGGCGCCGACGTCGACGCCGGCGATCCGCTGCCGCCGGCGCACCCGCCGGTGCCCAGCAAGATCAGGAGCACCAATAGCGACGACAGCTTCCGACGAGCATTCATTGCGCACCACCCCGAGCGGCTTGAGGAAACGAGCGGATGAACGTACTAGCTATATTGTGCGCCTGACCGGCACGAATGGAACCAGTCGGCGTCGAACGCCGGTCCGGGAGAGCCCGGGGAGATAGCGTAGTCACTGGCATGCATCCTGCAGCCGAGGGAGGGAAAATTGCGTGAAGCGTAAGAAGTCCTGGTCAGCATCGCTCACAGTGCTGATTGCCTTTGCAGCGAACGTCCTCGTCGCGGCAGCCAAAACAGTGGCCGCACTCATCTCTGGCTCGGCGTCCATGACTGCCGAGGCGGCCCACTCCTGGGCCGATACCGGCAACCAGGTCTTCCTGCTCATCGCCGAACGGAAAGCCGCGCGGAAACGCGACAAAGCCCACCCCATGGGTTACGGGCGCGAGGCCTACGTATGGTCAATGATCGCCGCCTTTGGCCTGTTTACGGCCGGCGCGGTGGTGTCGGTGATGCACGGCATCCAGCAGCTGATCACCCCGGAACCGCCAGGTGACTATGGGATCGCCTACCTGGTGCTGACCATCGCGTTCGTCCTTGAAGGCGTGTCCTTCATCCAGGCGTTCCGGCAAAACCGGAAGGCGGCGCGAGAGCTTGACCGGAACACCCTCGAGCAGGTCCTCAAGGGCTCCGACCCCACGCTGCGCGCCGTCTTCGCCGAGGACGGGGCCGCGCTCGTTGGCCTGCTCATCGCCTTCGCCGGGATATTCCTGCACCAGGTCACGGGGTCCTCCGTGCCGGACGCCGTGGGGTCCATTCTGGTGGGCATCCTCCTGGCCGTGGTTGCCGTCGTGCTGATCGAGCGGAACCGGCGCTTCCTGGTGGGACAAGCCGTGACCGGCGATATCGAGGGCAGCATGGCCCGCCGCCTCCTCGAACACCCAGAGATCGAACGCATCACGTACCTGCATCTCGAATACGTCGGCCCGCGCAAGCTCTACGTCGTGGCGGCCGTGGACATACAGGGAGATCTCCGGGAACACGACGTCGCCGTGGCCCTACGCCGCGTTGAACGCGAACTTGAGGACCACGAAACCGTGGAAGAGGCCGTGCTGACACTCGCCACCGCGGACGAGCCCTCGTTGGACTTCCCCGCCGTTTGAGCACAACGCCGACCGCCTGTCCGGTCCTTCGGCTGGCTCAGGCGCCGGCCGCCGTCGCGTCCATGCCGGCCGGCGGCTGCAGGCGGGCCCCGGAGGCCAGCAGCGCCTCGAGAACGGGAGACGGGCTGGGACTGGCCAGAAGGAAGCCCTGGCCCATGTCGCAGCCGAGCGAGCGCAGGAGATCCAGCTGCCCGGTGTGCTCGATGCCCTCGGCGATGACGGCCAGGTCCAGTTTCCGGGCCACTTCCAGAATGCCCTCGAGCATCGCCGCGGCCGGGGCGTCCCCAGGCAGCCCGGACAGGAAGGCACGGTCGATCTTGAGAATGTCCGCGGGCAGCGCAGCGAGCGTGCTGAGCGAGGAGAAACCGGTCCCGAAGTCGTCGATTGCGATGCGGACGCCGAAGCTCTTCAGCCGGTTCAGGGCAGCGACCCCGCCGTCGGCGCTCGTGGCCAGGGCCGATTCGGTGACCTCGAGGATCACCTTGTCGGCCTGCGAGGCGGGGTGGGCCAGGATGCGCTCCAGGGCTGCCAGGTTCCGGTCGCTCGAAAGCTGAAGAGTGGAAAGATTGACTGAGACCCAGAAGTCTTCGGCAGTGCCCGGGGACCGGCGCCAGCCGGCGACGTGACGGCTTGCGGTGTCCAGTACCCAGCAGCCGATGGGGCCTATCTCGCCGGTTTCCTCGGCCAAGGAGATGAAGTCGGCCGGTCCCAGCCGGCCCAGGGTCGGGTGCTCCCAGCGGACCAGGGCCTCCACCCCGGCGATCTCACCGGTGCCGAGATTCACCACGGGCTGGTAGTCGAGGCGCAACTGCCCGGCCTGCACGGCTGTGGCGAGGTCCGCCCGGAGAGCGGCCCGGTAGGTCATTTCGTCATACCCCCGGGCATCGAAGAGCTGGTAGCGGCCTTTGCCGCCGTGCTTGGCCATGTACATGGCGAAGTCCGCCTGCCGCATCAGCTCGGCCGGATCTGCAGTGCCGGCGCTGCGCTGGGCGGCGCCCATGCTGACGGTTACCTTCAGCCGGACGTCATCGATGCAGAAAGGGTCCCGCAGCGTGTCCTGGATGCGCCGTGCGACGTCGTCCRTCGCCGTGCCGCCCYCATCCGTCACAAGGATCGCGAATTCGTCGCCGCCCAGCCGGGCGACGAGGTCATGCCCGCGCACGCAGCCCCGCAGCCGTTGGGCCAGCTGAATGAGCAACGCGTCGCCGCCCTCATGGCCCAGCGAGTCGTTGACGTCTTTGAAGTCGTCGACGTCGATGACCAGCAGGCCTTCATGCCCGTCGCAGACCTCGGTGCCAGCTGCTTCCGGGTTCTTTGCCCCGGGGTCGAACGCGGCGGTGAGGCGTTCGGTGAGGACTGCCCGGTTGGCCAGTCCCGTGAGCGGGTCGTGGGTGGCGCGGAAGGTCAGTTCCAGGTGGTTGTCATGCACGGTGGCGGCCATGGAATTGAAGGCCTCGGCCAGCTGCCCAAGTTCGTCATTGCGGACAACGCTGATCCGGTGGCTGTAATCACCGGACTGCAGCTTCAGGACCCCGCGGTACAGACCCTCCACGGGGCGCATCAGGTACTTGGTCATCCGCCGTCGGAAAAAGAAAACCCCGCCCGCGGCCAGCGCAAAGAGGGCCGTGCGGACGGTCGATACCATCTGCTGAAGCCCGGCCCCACGGGCGACGCCGTCGTCCAGCGCGTCGAGCGAAGCGCGACGGACGTCGGCGAGCAGGGCGCGGGCCCTGGCGCTGGACGCGGCGAACGCCGGCGCCTCCGCCACCCGGTTGCCGTGGAGAGTGGCCACCTGGCTTTCCCAGAGATTGTGCGCGGACAGTCCCTCCTGCCACGCGGCCCGGGCCTCGCGGACTGTGGCCCGCATGCCGTACGCCTCCGGCAGGATCCGGGCGGTGGCATCGAACTGGGCGCAGATGTCCTTTTGTTGCAGCAAAAAAGCGGCCGGATCTGCCGGGGCGGACAACAGCTGGAGTCCGGCTTGTTCGTGGGTCTCGATGCCGGTCCGGAGCTCGGCGATGGCCTCCGACTCGACGCGGTGCTGTGCGGCAGCGTGCTGGATTTGGTCCGTGACAAAACGGACGCCGACCAGGGTTACCGCGGCCCCGGCGAGCAGGGCAAGGAGCACCAGGATGAAGGCCCTGGACCATTCGCGCTGCAGGCTCCCTGCGCGGGCGGGTTTGCCGGTGCCGGGGGTACGGGTGGCCGCCGGCCCGTCGGATCGTTCGGGTCCATTGGCGTCGTTGGCGTCGGCGGCCGACGGCGGCGCAGCAGCAGGGTCAGCCAAGCTGCTGGTGGATTTACGCATGATCAGCCTCCGGCCGTGTGCCGGCCGTCGCCGCATCGTCAAACAGGAGCGTAGCCGAACGTGCCCCGGCTGGTCATGTCCTTCCGCCTCCCGACACTATTGTGAAGCATGTGACAGAAGTGTATTCGACGGGCGGCCCGGCGGGCAGCGTCCGGTGCCGGAACCACACCTGCCGGGCTGTACGTTTCCGGACCGGCTGAGCCGGTCCTGCCGGGGGCTCTAGCTGAGGCAGTCTGCGCAGTAGGCGTGGCCGGCCTTCTCCTTGGCCAACTGGGACCGGTGCCGCACCAGGAAACAGGAATAGCACGTGAATTCGTCTTCTTTTTGCGGGATGACCGTGACGGTCAGTTCCTCGCCGGACAGGTCTGCCCCCGGCAGTTCCACGCCTTCGGAGGTATCGGCCTCGTCTAGTTCGCGGACAACGCTTCGCGCGTCAGGCGCATTCGCCGAACGGAGCGCCTCCAGGGAAGCGTTGCGGGATTCCGCGACGTCGGAGCGTACTTCGTCATAATCGGTTGCCACCTGGTGATACTCATTTCAGTTGCTGGGCGTGTGATTCGGAGTCTCTCCGGATCTACGTATCTCTGTATCTCCGGATCTCCGGGATTGAACCGTACAGCATGACGCCGTGTAAATGCTGGGGACCGGGGCAGTCGCGGCAGTGACGCTCATGACACCCGGAGGCGGACGCCCGCGACGCCGGCCTTCCTGCTTTGTTCGCCACTGGTCACCGGGGCGTCACGTGCCGTTAATTTGGCTGCCCTAGCCTGATTCTTTAGGCACCATCCACCTTGGGCACCATCCGCACCATCCGTCGGGAGGATTCACCATGGCCGATATTGCTGCAGTGCTGGGACGGCTCACGCAGGACGAACTTAATGAACTGCGGTCCCTGGGCCCCAGCGGGCACCTGACCCGTCGCCTGACCGACGCCATCGACCGCGCCGCCGGCGGCCCCGGAGCCGGGCGCGGCTACTACGTCCCCAACGGAAGCGTCAGTTCCACCGGCGGACCGCACGTGGTCCTGCGCAGCGACGTTTCGGGGTGGCTGTTCGGTCCTCCCCAACAGGCCTGACCGAACTGCGACGGGCATCCCCTCCCACTGGGCCCGCGAGGTTCCTTCCAGCCCGGCCCCGGAAGGGCCATACTGGCCCAAAGGGAGGGGGCTGGATTGCGGATCCTGATGGTGGAGGATGAGGACGCCCTGGCGGAGACAGTCCGCCGCGGGCTGAGGAACGAGGGGTTCGTCGTCGACGTCGCCCACGACGGCGTGCGGGGACTCGCGGCGGCGCTGGAGAACGCGTACGATGCCATCCTGCTGGACCTCATGCTGCCGCGGATGAACGGCTACGACGTCTTGAAGGAATTGCGGCAACGCAAGGTGTGGACTCCGGTGCTGATGCTCACGGCCAAGGACGGCGAATACGACCAGACCGATGCCTTCGACCTGGGCGCTGATGACTACCTCACCAAGCCGTTCAGCTTCCTGGTGCTGGTGGCCCGGATCAGGGCGTTGATCCGGCGCGGAGCGCCCGCCAGGCCTGTCATCATGACGCTTGGCACGCTGTCCCTGGACCCCGTCAGCCACAGTGTGCGCCGCGGCGACACCCTCATCAGCCTCACGGCCAGGGAGTACGGGCTCCTGCATTATCTGATGCGCCGGCATGACCAGATCGTCTCAAAGGCGGAAATCCTGCAAAACGTCTGGGATCCGGCTTTCGAGGGCGCGAACAATGTGGTTGAGGTGTACATCGGCTACCTTCGGCGCAAGATTGATGTCCCGTTCGGGATCCACAGCCTGACCACGGTGCGCGGCATGGGCTATCTGCTCAGCGCCGACCCGACCCCTGAACCCCGTGCCGCCGGGAGTCGCGAGGAGTGACGTCGGCCGGCTCCACAGGTTCCGGAAGGGGAAGTGTGATCTCAAAGCGGCAGTGACCCGCCGGTCCGTCCGTCGGACGGATGCTCCCATGATGGGCGGCCACAATTCCCGCCGCGATGGCCAGGCCCAGTCCGCTGCCGCCGCCTTCCCGGGAACGGCTGCCATCGAGCCGGACGAACCGTTCGAAGATCCGCTCCCGGTCCGCCTCCGGGATGGGGTCGCCGTCGTTGTCGACAGTGAGGATGACCCGGTCCCCGGCCGTGTGCAGGTCCACGGCGATCCGGGACAGGGCGTGGCGGTCGGCGTTGTCCAGGACGTTCCGGAGGACCTGCGCCAGCCGCCGGGCGTCGCCGCGGATCCGGGTCGGAACGAGCTCCACCGAGATCCGGTTCCGGCTGGTGGACCGCAGCCGGCGGATCTCCTGGTCCAGCACGTCGTCAAGATCGACGTCCTTCTGCTCTACGCGCAGGCCGCCGTCATTGGCTTTGGCCAGTGTCAGCAGGTCCTCCACGAGGAAGCTCATGCGGGCCGTCTCCTCGGAGAGGACATCCTTCATCTGAAGCCACATCGCCCCGGTCGGGTCCGCCGCCGCGATCTCGATTCCGGCCCTCAGCGTGGCCAACGGGCTGCGCAGCTCGTGGCTGGCGTCCGAGACGAATCTGCGCTGTTCGGTGTCCGAGGCCTGCAGCCGGTCCAGCATGGTGTTCATGGTCAGCGCCAGGGCGTGGATTTCGTCGTTGGTGGGCGGGACGTCGACGYGCCCATCCAGCCGCTCGGCGTTGATCCGGGCCACCTGGCCACGGATCCGCTCAACCTGGCGGAGGGAACGGCCCACCAGGAGCCATACGGACACGGCCACGGTCCCGAGCAGCAGCGGCGTGGCTCCCAGCATGAACCACGCGACGGTGGAAATGGTGTCCGCCTGTATCTGTGAGGCCTGGGCCACCACCACGGTGTAGCTCAACGTGCCGGTCCGTGCTCCCACGGTGACGATGTGGTAGTCGTCGGTGTCCCCGATGCTCGGAAGGCTCGAGACKTCCTGGGTCATGGTCTGGCCCGGGCTGGGCCGCTGGGCTGACAGGGGGGCGTTGGCGACCTCGGGGTCCGAGCTGGCCAGGACGTACCCTTCGGCATCCAGCACCTGGACGAACTGGCCCGCATGCGCGGTGTCAACGATGTAGGCGCGGCCAT
Source organism: Arthrobacter sp. P1_A5 (assembly GCF_056406825.1). Classification (NCBI taxonomy): domain Bacteria; kingdom Bacillati; phylum Actinomycetota; class Actinomycetes; order Micrococcales; family Micrococcaceae; genus Arthrobacter; species Arthrobacter sp. P1_A5. The sequence continues at coordinate 13,276 of NZ_JBFTZL010000101.1, forward strand.
CCTCGATGTCCATGTCCTCCATCTCGGCGATCACGTCCAGGGCCTTCTGCTGGGCTGCGGCGTCGCTCGACCGCGCCAGGGACGCCTGCAGCAGGACCAGAAGGACGAGGCCGCCGAGCAGCAGCGCCACGGCTACGACGCCGACGGCGACCGCCGTCGAGCGCTTCCGCACGCCCCATCGAATCTCGCCCCTGGCGGGGCCGGAGGGGGCCCGTTTGCCCAGTGCCATGCTCCAAGAATGCGTCAATGCGCGGTTCGGGACAACCACCGCGGCCGCATTGCCGGCGCCGCCCGCCCGGCCGGCGCCCCGGCGG